>NZ_JBSFTY010000004.1:0-179071 GCF_053591515.1 Streptomyces sp. NPDC003011 | reverse complement strand
CTTCCTTGAGGTCGCGGTAGGCGGCCACGAGCGCGGCTGTGGAGGAGTCGAGACCGGGGACGTCGGCGCCCTCGGTGAGGGCGGGTTCGCTGCGCGCGGGGCAGGACGTGGTGATCACCGGGGCTCCCGGCACCGGCAAGTCCGCGCTGGCCCGGTACGTCGCCGAACGCTGCCGCGGGTCCTTCCCGCAGGGGCAGCTCTACGCCGCGCTGCGCACCGAAGACGGCGCGCGGGCCCCGGCGGAGGCCCTCGGCTGGTTCCTGCGGGCGCTCGGCGCCGCACCGGACCGGCTGCCCCGCAGTCTCGACGAGCGCGTCCAGCTCTACCGGACGCTGCTGGCCGGGCGCCGGATGCTGGTCGTCCTCGACGGCGCGGTCGACGACGACCAGGTACGCCCGCTCCTCCCGGCCGGCGGGGCCAACCGTACGGTCGTCACGGGCGTTCCCGCCCAGCTGGCGTCGCTCGAAGGCACCCGGCCGGTGCGGCTCGGCCCGATGGAGCCGGGTGACGCGGTGCGTCTGCTCGCCACCATCGCCGGTCCCGACCGGTTCGAGGAGGACCCCGAAGCCGCCGTGCGCATCGCCGAGTTCTGCGACCGGCTGCCGCTCGCGCTGCGGATCGCCGGGGCCCGCCTCGCCGCCCGCCCGCAGTGGTCCGCCGCCCGGCTCGCCGCCCGGCTGGCACCGGAGCAGCGCCGCCTCGACGAGCTGCGGTTCGGCGGTCTCGACGTCTCCGCCGGGCTGCGGGGCGTGCTCGACGGCCTGCCGCCGTCCCTCGCCGGCTCCTTCGCCGTGCTGGCCCGCGCCCACCTGCCCCGGCTGACCGTCGCGGACGCGGCGGCCCTGCTCGACGCCGGCCCCGATGACGCCGAGGACCTCCTGGAGCAACTGGCCGACCTGCGGCTGCTCGACGTGTCGTACGCCGTCGGCGACCCCCGGTCGTTCTACCGTTTCCCGCCGCTGGTGCGGCTGTTCGCGCGGCGTCCGGCCGGGCGGCCGGGCGTGCCGGCCGTCACCGCTTCGTGAGCGGCGGCACGCCCCGCCCGTCCGGCGTCAGCCGCAGCCGCCCGCGTGGCCGTCGTCGAGGGTGTACATCTCCTGCGGCTCCCTGAACTCGTCCCCGCGCGCGACCAGTTCGTTCAGCGCCTGGACGTAGCCGGCGAGCAGCTCCGCCCACGGCGTCGGGCTCTGCTGCAGGCGCAGTTCCAGGTCGTTCGCGGCCTGCATCTCGATCGTCGCCAGGACCTCCAACGGGTGCTGCACCCGGGCCTGGGCCTTGTGGTCCTCGTACATGTGACACTCCTCCGCGTGGGCCGGATGTCTCGCGATCCACGAACAGAGTCGGACCAGGTCACATACGAATCCCTGCGCCGCCCTTGACGCCCGCGCGGAGGATCCCGCGGGACTTCGCGGAGATCGGGCGGAGGCCGGGTACAGAGGGATGCGGGAAGTACAGAGGGAGTGCAGACGGAGTACAGAAGGAGCAGGGGTCCCCGGGGAGTACGGGCGGGTGGCATGAAGATGCCACAGCCCTGCGGTCACCGGAGCGGTTCGGCCTAGGGTGACCGCGACTCTAGAGGGGGCGGTTCCATGGCATCTCTGGCCGGCGGTGTGTTCAACGACATTTCCCTCGCCCTGGTGGTCGTCGTGGCGGCCACGGTCTCACTCGGCACCCTCGCCTTCGGGCTGTCGACCGCCTCCCGACGGCTCCTCGGGATCCGGGTGGGCCCGCTGCGGGCGCTCGGTGCCGGACTGGTGGGTGTGATCACCCTGGCCGTGTACGGGCAGGTGCTGCGGCACAACGAGGTGGACCTGGGCGCGCTGTCCACCATCCAGATCCCGCTCGCGCTGTTCGCCGCGATGACCGCGCTGGTCGTCATGGAGGTCTTCCTGCCGTACGGCAGCTGGGCCCGGCCGCTGCACGTGCTGCGCGGCCTCGGCGACCGGCTGCGCCGCGCCCGCCGCTACTCCCAGATCAGCCGGATCCTCATGCGCCACGGACTGGGCCGCGTGGTGCGCGGACGGGCCGGCTGGGAGCGCGCCATGCGGCCCGGGGAGTACGGCGAGCAGGCCGCCCGGTCCGCGCGGCTGGCGCTGGAGGAGTGCGGCGGCGCGCTCATCAAGTTCGGCCAGGTCCTCTCCACCCGGCGCGACCTGCTGCCGCCGCACTTCATCGACGAACTGAGCCGGCTGCAGAGCGATGTGAGCCCCGCGCCCTGGCCCGAGGTGGAGGCGGTGCTGCGCAAGGAGCTGGGCAAGCCCGTCTCCCAGGTCTTCGAGTGGATCGAGCACAAGCCGCTGGCCGCCGCCTCCATCGCCCAGGTGCACCGGGCCCGGCTGCGCGGCGGGCCCACCGTCGTCGTCAAGGTGCAGCGCCCCGGTGCCCGGGAGACGGTCGAGCGTGACCTGGACATCGTGCTGACGGTCAGCCGGAGCCTGCAGAGCCGGATCCGCTCCGCGCAGGCGTTCGGGCTGCGGGAACTGGGCGACGGCTTCGCGCAGTCCGTCCGGGAGGAGCTCGACTTCCGGATCGAGGCGCGCAACGCGGGCGCGGTGGCCAAGGCGATCGGCGGACTCGACCCGCAGGCCCGGGTCCGGGTGCCGCGGGTGCACTTCGCGTACACGTCGGCGCGGGTGCTGGTGCAGGAGTGGCTGGCCGGCGTGACCTTCGACCGGGCCGCGGCCGCCGCCGACCGGGGCGGCTTCGACCGGGAGGCACTGGCCCGGGACGCCTTCGACGCGATGCTCACCCAGATCCTCCGGGCGGGCGTCTTCCACGCCGATCCGCACCCCGGCAACATGTTGCTGCTGGACGACGGGCGGATCGGCCTGATCGACTTCGGCTCGGTGGGCCGTATCGACCCCTCCGCCCAGGCCGCCATCCGGGAGGTGCTGGTGGCGGTGGACCGCGGCGACCCGGCCGGGCTGCACGACGCCCTGCTCGCGCTGCTCGGCACGCGGGCCACCACGCACGAGGAGCTGATGCCCGACCCGATGCTGCTGGAGCGGGAGCTCGGCCGGTTCATGGCCCAGCATCTGGGCATCGGCGCCCAGCCGGACACGGAGATGTTCACGGCCCTGTTCCGGATGCTCGCCCGGTTCGGACTCGCGGTGCCGCCGGAGGTCGCCGCCGTCTTCCGGGCGCTGGCCACCATCGAGGGGACCCTCACCGCGGTGGCGCCCGGCTTCAACCTCCTGGAGGAGGCGCGGCGGTTCGCCGTCGGGGCGCTCGCCGACCGGTTCCGGTACCGCTCCGCGAAGGGGCGCGACGAGACGACCGCCACGCTCGCCGGGGCTCTGACCCCGCCCGCCCTCTCGGCCCTGGCGCATCAGGCGGCCCAGGAACTGCTCTCCGTGCTGCCGATGCTGCGCCGGCTGCCGCGGCGGGCCGAGCGCATCAGCGCCTCACTGGAGGAGGGCCGGCTCGGGGTGCGGGTGCGGGTGCTCGCGGACGAACGGGAACGGCGGTTCGTCTCCGGACTGATCCACCAGGTGACGGTGACCCTGCTGGCCGCCTGCACCGGTCTGATGGGCGTCCTGCTGATGGTGTTCGGCACCGGCCGGGGACCGCGGGTGACCGCGCAGCTGGAGCTGTATCCGCTGGCCGGCTATCACGTGCTGGCGGTGAGCGCGATCCTCATGCTCAGGGCCCTGTACACGGCGATGCGCCGGCCTGGCTGACCGGCGCCGTGCGTGCCGTCGCGGGACCGTCAGGGCCGCAGCAGGACCGGCAGCGACCGCAGGGGACGTACGACGACGTTCTGCTCGTAACGCAGCTCGGAGGGGTCGACGGCGAGCCGGGCGGACGGGAAGCGCTCGAAGAGCCGACGGGCCGCGATCTCGGTGATCACCTTCGCCAGATGCGCGCCCGAGCAGTAGTGGATGCCGAAACCGAAGCTGAGATGGGCCGGCTTGGGCCGGTCCAGGTCCAGCCGGTCGGGGTGGTGGGGGAACTGGCCGGTGTCCCGGTTGGTCGACATGACGCAGATGACGACGACCTCCCCGGCCGGGACGGTCACCCCGCCCAGCTCCACCGGCTCGGTGGTGACGCGTTGCAGGGCGTTGCCGATAGGGCTCACATAGCGGATCAGCTCGTCCATGGACCTGGCCCACTGGCCGGGCTCCGCCAACAGCCGTTCCCGCTCCGCCGGATGGGTGAGGAGGGCGGAGAGCACTCCGCCGACCAGACTGGCCGTGGTGTCGTTGCCGCCGGTCATCAGCGCGAACCCGGTGGAGAGGATCTCGGTGCTGGTGAGCCGGCGCTCGGGGTCGGCGTGGATCAGCGCGGAGAGCAGGTCCTCGCCGGGCTCGCGCTCCTTGCGGGCGATCAGGCCGGCCATGTAGGCGGACAGCTCCTGGATGCTGCGGTCCAGCACTCCGGAGCCGTCGGTGGGGGAGTGCGTGCGCAGCGCGGTGGACCAGCGCAGGAAGTCGGGCCAGCTGTCGGCCGGCACGCCCATCAGCTCGGCGATGGTGATGACCGGCAGCGGGTCGGCGTACCCGGCGATCAGGTCGGCCTCGGAGCCGTGGGCGAGGCTGTCCAGCAGGCCGTCGGCGATCTCCCGCACCTTGGGGCGCAGGGCCTCCGCCCGGCGCGGGGTGAAGGCGAAGCTGATCGCCCGGCGCAGCGGGGTGTGCCGGGGCGGCTCCAGGTTGGCGAGGTGGTTGGCCTCCTCCGGCGGCGGGGTCAGCGTGTGCCCGGTGCGCTCCGACATCAGCCGGTACTGGACGTGGATGTCGCGGCTGAGCCGGGGGTCGGCGAGCGCGGCTCTGGCGTCCTCGTACCGGGTCACCACCCAGGCCCGTCCGCCGTCCGGGAAGGACAGCTCGCGCACCGGGCTCTCGCGCCGTACGTGTTCGAGTACCGGATAGGGATTCTGGGTGAAGTCGTTGGTGAGCATCCAGTACTTCGAAAGCGTCCGCGTGCCAGTCATGTCCGTCCTCCGTGCCGCTGCGCCGGGAGCGTCCCAATCGGTCCGCACGCTAGGCGCGCCGGGGCGGTCGGCGCAGCGCTGATTTCAAGAGTTCCATGTGCGCTCGGAAACGGAGGGCAACAGGCGGGAGCATCTATGCCGTTCGGCAGATGCGGCCCTTCCCGGTCCGCTCGTAGGGTCCTTTCACATCGCCGGGAACGGTGCACGTGCTCCCGGTCCCCGATCGTCCAAAACCAATCCCGTGTGGGGGAGTGTGAGTCATGACCGCGACCATTTCGGCCTCGACGAAGCGGCAGGTCGCCGCTCGCGCCGTCGGCGTGACAAAAACGTACGGCGCGGGAGAGACGGAAGTCGCGGCACTGCGCGGCGTGGACGTCGAATTCGCGGCCGGTGAATTCACCGCGATCATGGGCCCGTCCGGGTCCGGCAAGTCGACGCTCATGCACACGCTGGCCGGTCTCGACACGCTTTCCTCCGGCGAGGTCTTCATCGGTGACGTCCGGGTCAACGACATGTCGGACAAGCAGCTGACCCTGCTGCGCCGCAACCGGATCGGTTTCATCTTCCAGCAGTTCAACCTGCTGCCGACGCTCACGGCCGAGGAGAACATCCTGCTGCCGCTGTCCATCGCCGGACGCAAACCGTCCCAGGACTGGTTCGACCGGGTCGTCGACACCGTCGGCCTGCGCGACCGGCTGCGGCACCGGCCCAGTGAGCTGTCCGGCGGCCAGCAGCAGCGTGTGGCCTGTGCCCGGGCCCTGGTCTCCCAGCCGGAGGTCATCTTCGCCGACGAGCCGACGGGCAACCTGGACTCCACCTCGGGCACCGAGATCCTGGAGTTCCTGCGGGACTCGGTACGCAGCCTGGGCCAGACGATTGTCATGGTCACGCACGACCCGCGGGCCGCGTCCTACTCCGACCGCGTCATCTTCCTCGTCGACGGCCGGGTCGTGGACGAACTGCGTGAGCCGACCGCCGACGCCGTGCTCGACAAGATGCGCACCCTCGACAAGATCCGGGTGGCATGATGCTGACAGCCACGCTCAAGAGCCTGCTCTCCCGCAAGTTACGGCTGGTCCTGTCGGGCCTGGCCATCGTGCTGGCGGTGATGTTCGTGTCCGGCGCGATGGTCATCAAGGACACCCTGAACCGTTCCATCGACGCCCAGTTCAGCGGCGCCTACCAGGACATCGACCTGTACGCGTCCCTCAAGCCCAAGGTGGCCGCCGCCACCGGTGACGACGCGGCGGTGGTGCCCCCGGTCACCCAGGCCGCCGTCGACAAGGCCGCCCAGGTCGCCGGGGTCGGCAAGGCCGAGGGCATCGTGCTCGCCGAGGGCGCCCGGGTGCTCGGCAAGGACGGCAAGGTCGTGCCCGGCACCGGCGGTCCCCGGTACGGCGAGAGCTGGCGCGGTGAGAGTGGCCTGATCTCGCTGCGCTCGGGCCACGAACCACGCGACGACTCCGAGATCGCCGTCAACGCGGCGCTGGCGGAGAAGGCCGGACTGAAGGCGGGCGACCGGGTCGGCGTGCTGACCCACGAGCCCAAGCGCACCTTCACCGTGGCCGGTGTCTTCGGCTACTCCGGCGGCCGGGACTCCATCGGCGGCGAGCAGACCGTCGCCTTCGCCGAGCCGGTCGCCCAGCGGCTGATGGTCGGCGGGACCGGTGACTTCTCCGGCATCCGGATCACCCCCGACGCCGGCGCCTCCACCGGCACCGTCCAGGCCGCGCTCGGCAGGGAACTCGGCGCCGGGTACGAGGTGCTGACGGGACAGCAGCTCGCCGAGAAGGCCTCCGACAAGTCCCGCGGCATCCTGGACATGCTCGGCATGCTGCTGCTCGGCTTCGCCGGCGTGGCGGTGTTCGTCGGCATCTTCCTCATCGTCAACACCTTCTCGATCATCGTCGCCCAGCGGATGCGCGAACTCGCCCTGCTGCGGGCCCTGGGGGCCAGCCGCCGCCAGATGATCAACTCGGTGCTCCTGGAGTCCTGCGTCGTCGGCCTGGTCTCCTCGGCGCTGGGGCTGGCCGCCGGCATCGGCATCGGCGCGCTCGGCGCCGACCTGGTGGCGAGCTCCACCGACGGACTGGAGGTGGCCTCCCTCGGGGTGCCCGCGAGCGCCGTGGTCACCGCGTTCGCCGTGGGCGTCGGCGTGACCGTGCTGGCCGCGCTGGTCCCCGCCGTGCGGGCCTCCAAGGTCGCCCCGATCGCCGTCATCCGGGCGAGCGCGGCACCGCAGGGCAGGCACCGGGTGCAGACCTGGACCGGGGCGATCCTGTTCGGCCTGGGGGTCGTACTCCTGGCCCTCGGCAGCTTCGGCTCCGGCGGCGCGGACGCGATCCTGCCCGGTGTGCTGGCCGCCTTCGTCGGCGTCGCCCTGCTCACTCCGCTGATCAGCAGGCCCTCGGTCGAGGTGCTCGGCGCGCTGTTCTCCCGGTCGCTGCCCGGCCGGCTCGGCCGCCACAACTCCGCCCGCAACCCCCGGCGCACCGCCATCACCGCCTCGGCGATGATGATCGGCGTGGCCCTGGTGACGGCCATCAGCACCGTCGCCGCCTCCGCCGAGGACAGTGTCACCCGGGACATCAGGCGGGACCTGAAGGCGGGCCTGGTGGCCATGGGCGAGGCGGGCTCGGCCGGCTCCGCGGCCATCGACCCGGCCGCGCTGGCCCGGACCGGCGAGGTGCCCGGGGTCGACCGGGTCGCCGCGGTGAACCTCGACAACGCCAAGGCCGGTGACGCGAGCCAGTCGGTCGCCTCCTGGCAGGACTGGCCCGCCGCCCGGGAGGTTCTCGGTCTCAAGGGCGTCGAGGGGTCGGTCGGCACCCTGGCCGCCGGCACCGTGGTGATGAACGAGAACACCGCCGAGAGCCGCGGGGTCGGGGTGGGGGACGAGCTCACCCTCCAGTTCCAGCGCGGCGGACCGCACACCTACGAGGTCACCGGCATCTTCGCCGACTCCACCCTGTCCAACGGCGTGATCGTCCCCTGGGCCGACGCGCAGGCCGGCTTCCGCTCCCCGCAGCCCTCGCAGGCCTACTTCCAGCTGGCGGGCGGTGCCGACGAGTCGCAGGTGCGGTCCCAGATCGAGACCCTGCTCAAGGACAGTCCGGAGGTGACCGTCCAGACCCGCGAGGACGTGATCGAGCAGTTCAGCGGCGGGTTCGCCATGATGCTCACCATCGTCCAGGCGCTCCTCGGCGTGGCGATGCTCATCGCGATCCTCGGCATCGTCAACACCCTCGCCCTGTCGATCCTGGAACGCACCAAGGAGATGGGCGCGCTGCGGGCGATCGGCTTCACCCGGGGGCAGACAGTACGGATGATCATGACCGAGTCCGTGGTGATCTCGCTCTTCGGCGCACTGCTCGGGGTGGTGGTCGGCGGGGTGCTCGGACTCGCCACCGCGCACGCGATGGAGGACCAGGGCGTCAGCCGGCTCTCCCTGCCCTGGGGGCAGATCGTCGCCTACCTGATCGGTGCCGCGGTGGTCGGTGTCATCGCCTCGGTCGGCCCCGCCCGGCGCGGCGCCCGGATGAACGTACTGGTCGCCGTGGGCCACGGCTGATCCCACCGCACCGGCCGCACCCACCGCACCGGCCGCACCCACCGCACCGGCCGCACCGGCCGCGACGGTGGCCGGAAGACGCCCCCCGAGGACCGCTCGGGGGGCGTCTTCCGTGTGTCCGGCTCCGGTGTTCGCCCGTCTCATTGGCTTGGTTGCAGCTTCCTGCACCGGCCATTGCCCGGTTTTTCCAAGTGAGTTGGTATGGAGGCGCATGAGAACGGCCGTCGACGCCCACGGGTGCGGGCCGTGCGCACCGCTTGTGTTCACCTAGAGACAGGGGGAGTGATGCACGAGCGTGAGTTCCGCGCCTTTGTGTTCGTGGCCGAGATCGGGCGCATGGACCAGGCCGCCAAAGCACTGGGGTATTCACAACCGGCCATCAGCTATCAGATCAAGTGCCTGGAACAGATGCTGGGAACCAAACTCTTCACCCGGGATTCCACCGGCGCGAGACTCACCCGGGAGGGCCGGATGATACTGCCGTCGGCCCGAGCGGTACTCGCCCTCATCGACAGCATGAAGGACGTCTGCACACCGATGTGACGGCGGGCCCGCTCAGGAAGCCAGCCCGCTCCCCCAGACCCAGGCGGCGATGCCGACCCGGTTGCGGGCGTCCAGCTTGCGCTGGATGTTGGCGACGTGGGTCTTGGCCGTACCGGCGGAGATGAACAGCTCCGCCCCGATCTCCGCGTTGGTCAGGCCCTTGGCCACCAACCGGGCGATCTCCGTCTCGCGTTCCGTGAGCGACTCGGCGGGTTGGGCGGCCCGGGGCCGGCTGCGCTCCTGGAGGTGCTGGAGCAGGCTCACCGTCAGCGAGGGACTGATCAGGGTGTCGCCCGCCATCGCCGCCCGCACCGCCTCGACCAGCAGGGCGGGGCCCGACCGCTTCAGCAGGAACCCGCAGGCGCCGTTGTGCAGGGCGGTGTGCACGTACTCGTCGAGCCCGAACGTCGTCACCACCACCACCCGCACCGGATCGCGGGCCTCGGGCCCGGCGAGCCGCCGGGTGACCTCAAGGCCGTCCAGGCGCGGCATGCGGATGTCGGCGAGCACGACGTCGGGCTTCAGCCGCGCGGCGAGATCGACGGCCTGCTGCCCGTCGGCCGCCTCCCCCACGACCTCCATGTCCGGCTGGGAGTCCAGGATCAGGCGGAAGCCGATGCGTACGGATTCCTGGTCGTCGGCGAGAAGTATGCGCACAGTCACGCTACGTACCGTAGGTGCAGACGGCACCGGTCAGCCACCGGAACCGTATTCAAAGATTCTCTGCGGACTTAGGCGCGGATCCGCCCGCTGACAGCATCGGGGGAGCCGGATTCCCGGCAGGTGTTTCCCAGCCGGTGTTCTCCGGCCGGTTCTTGTCGGCCGGTTCTCATACCGGCCGGTTCTTCTCATCCGGTTCTTCTCATCCGGTTCTTCGGCGCCCTCGTACGGCGCGTTCCCCGTTGCTTGGAAAGTGGTGACCGGGCATGGCTCACACCAGGAGACTCAGAGTGCCGGCCGCGACGGCGGTGGCGGCACTGTCCTTCACGCTGCTCGGAGCCGTGCCCCCGGCGGCGACCGGCACCGCGGGACGGGGCGACGCGACCGGGCTGCCGCTGCCGGCCGCCGCGAGCGGGACGCCCAACCGGCCCGCCTGGCCCGCCGGTTCGTTCGCCGCCGGGCCGGGCGGCGACGGAGAGGTCACGACCGCCGCGGCCGGGCCGGCCGACGAGGCGGTGCTGACCGGCACCCGGCCCCATCTGGCCGCCGCCCGCCGGGCGGACGCGGTGGGCTACGAGTTCGTGATCGCCACGGGCGGCGGTGCGCGCACCGGGCAGGTCACCTCCTCGGGCTGGCTGCCCGAACCCCGCTGGCAGGTTCCTGCCGGGGTGCTGAGGGACGGCGGCCGGTACACCTGGACGGTGCGGACCAAGGACCGCTCCGGCCGGGCCGGCGAGGACGCCGCCGCCCGCTCCTTCACGGTCGCGCAGCGGCTGGGGGCGCAGCAGGCCGGCGGTCCGGTGGCCACCGACACGCTCGGACCCGTGACCGTCAGCCTGGCCACCGGCAACGTCACCGCCTCCGTCAACACGGCGCAGGTGCCCACCGGTTCGGGTCAGCTGGGCGCCACCTTCACCTACGACTCCCAGGCCGTGAGCGGTGCGGCCGGACTGACCGGCGCCTACTACCCGGGTGACGCGGCCGGCGGGATCACCGCCGCCGACCGGCCGGCCGCGCGGCGCACCGACGCCCGCGTGGACTTCCGCTGGGGCGACGAGGCCCCGTACCCGGACGCCGCGGCGGACGGGGCGTTCCGCGTCCGCTGGAGCGGCACGCTGACGGTGCCCGCGGACGGGACGTACCGGCTCGGCGGCGCCTACGACGGCGGGCTGCGGATCCGGGTCGACGGCACGCGTGTCCTCGACGACTGGAAGGGCGCCCTCGCCGGCGACCGCCCGGTCGACGGCAGCGGGCTCACACTGAAGGCGGGCCGCGCGTACCCGGTCGAGGTCGACTACCGGCGGGCCGCCGGCGACGGCGGGAACCTGGCGCTGTGGGCCCGCGGGGCCGGACACCACGCCCCCGTCCCGGCGTCGTGGCTGGAGCCGTCCGGCGCGGTGCTGCCGCCGGGCTGGACGGTCACTCCGGCCGCCACCGGTCCGGACACCGCCACGGCCGCCAACGCGGCGGCGGCACCGGGAGGCCCGGGGACGTCCGGGGCGCCCGGCGGGGCGGGGACGGCCGGCGGGCCCGGCGCGGGCCCGGCCGGCGGCACGGGCGGGACGGCCGCCGGGGTTCCCGGTGCGTCGGGTGCGTCGGGTGCGTCGGACGTGTCCGGCCCGTCCGGTGCGGCGACCGGTGCCGGCCAGAGCCCCGGGGCCGGCGCGTCCGGTACCGGTGAGTCCGCTCCCGGCGCGTCCGGCACCGCTCCCGCCGGCGCCGGCGCGGCCGGCGGACCGGTCGCGGGTATCGCCGCCGCCGAGGACACGGGGCTCGTCTTCGCGTACGCCGGGGACGAGGCGTGTGCCGACGACCAGGCGCCCGCCGGGTACGTGTGCGCGGTCCGGGTTCCCGGCGCGGGCACCACCCACCTGCACTACCGGGCCGGCAAGCTGGTCAGGGTCGTCAACCCCGGGGCCGAGGTGACCGACTTCGGCTACACGGCCGACCACCGGCTCACCACCGTGCGGCCCCCGCTGCTCACGGACTGGGTCGCGGCCGGCGCCGGACGCGACACCGACGCCGCCCGGTACCGCATCGACTACCGGCCCGGTACCGGTACGGCCGCCCGGCTCACCGGCCCGGACCCGGCCGGCTCCGACGCCTCGGACGCCCGTCGTCCGCAGCGCTCCTACGCCTTCGCCGACGGGGCCGCCGAGCTCCGCGTCGCCGGCCTGAGCACCGGGCAGGGCTGGGCGCGCAGGGTCACCCACGACACCGCGGGCCTGGTCACCACCGACACCGACGGCACCGGCCGCACCACGCGGTACACCTGGACGCCCGACGGCCGCCCGCTCTCGCAGACCGACCCGGCGGGCCGTATGACCACGACCGTCTACGACGGGACGGGCATGCCGGCCGGCTCCTACGGCCCCGGCCCGGGCAGGTGCTTCGGCGCCGACCTGCGCCCGCTGGACCCGGCGCCGGAGGGCTGCGCCGCCGTCCCGGCGCAGACGACCGCGTTCGGCCCGGACGGCATCACGACCGTGCGCGCCGACTCCGACGGGGTGCCGCAACTGACCACCCTGACCCGCCTCAACGAGTTCGGGCTGCCGGCCGCGCTGGTCACCGACCCCGACGGACTCGCCCTGACCACCGGCTACGCCTACGACGACGCCTTCCGCCCGGTGACCGAGACCAGCCCGGCCGGCGCGCGCAAGACGTTCGCCTACTACGGGGCGACGGAGACCGCCGACAACCCGTGCACCAAGGAGAACGACCCCGCCCCGCAGCGCGGCCAGATCAGGTCCGTGGGGCTGCCGGAGGGCGCGAACGGCTCCGCACGGGTGGAGCGGTACGTCTTCAACGCGCGCGGCCTGCCCGTCGCGGTGACCTTCGGCGGGTCCGACTGGACCTGCGTCCAGTACGACGCGCGGGGCCGGATCGTCCGGATGTCCATGCCGGGCAACTCCAGCCTCCCCGCCTGGAGCGTCACGTACGACAGCGCGCACGGCGGTGACCCGCTGACGCTGAAGGCGGCCCAGCACGACCACTCCATGACCAGCACCGTCGACCTGCTGGGCCGCACGGTGAGCTACACCGACGGCCAGGGCACCCGCACCGAGACCCGGTACGACCGGCCCGGCCGGGCCGTGCTGGAGCGGGTCGGCCCGCCGGGCGCCGCCGACGCGGTCCAGGTGAAGCGGACCCGCTACGACGCGGCGGGGCGGATCCTCACCGTCGTCCTGGACGGCAGGCGGCTGGCCACGGCCGGCCACGACGCCGCGGGCGCCCTGCGCAGTGTGCGCTACGCCAACGGCACCCGTCTCACCGTGGAACGCGACCCGGCCGGACGGATCACCGCCAAGGACTGGGTGCTGGCCGACGGCACCCGGCAGTCCGCCCGGGTGACCCGTTCGCAGTCGGGGACGATCGTCGACGAGTCGGTGGCCGGCAAGGACGCCGCCCCCGAAGGACCGAACTTCACGTACGACCCGGCGGGCCGGCTGGTGGGCGCCCGGATCACCGGGCACGCGTACCTGCGCGACTTCACCGCGCGTCCCCCGGCCGGCTGCCCCGACGGCACCCGGCCCGACGCCGGCGCCAACGGCAACGTGGTCCGGCTGACCGACCGCACCGCCGACGGGACCACCGTCACCGGGTACTGCTACGACGCCGCCGACCGGCTGCTCGCCACCACCGGCGAACGGGCCGTGACCGCACCGCAGTACGCCCTCAACGGTCACCTCACCGGATACACGGCCGGGGCCGCCGAGGTCACCCAGCGGCAGGACGCGGCCGAGCGCTACCTCGGCGGCGGCGTCACCGGCGCCGACGCCGCGGACGTGACGTACACCAAGGACATCGCGGACCACATCATGGCGCGCACCGCCGTCACCCCCGCGGGTACCGAGCGGATCCTGTACGGCCACACGGACATGACCAACCCGGACGCCGACCTGGTGCTCGACGCGGACAGCCGGCTGCTGGCCCGCGTGGTGCCGCTGCCCGGCGGGGTCGTCCTCACCGCCGGCACCCGGGCCCCCGGCGCCGCCCGGACGACCTGGAGCCACCCGACGGTCCGCGGTGACGTCTTCCTGCTCACCGGGGACGACGGCCGCCGGCGCGGCGGTCTCCACCAGTACGGCCTGTACGGCGAGCCGCTGACGGCGGACGGCACCGTCGACACCCGGCAGGTGCCGGACAACCTGCCCGGCGACTTCGACCTCGGCTGGCTCGGCCGCCACCAGGTGGGCACCGAGCACCAGGGCGCCTTCTTCAACGTGGTGCTCGACACCCGGGTGTTCAACCCCGGACTCGGCCGCTTCTCGGCCCCCGTCGCCGCCGGTCCCTTCCTCAACCCCTATGAGTACGCGGCCGGTGACCCGGTCAACCACACCAGCATCAACGGCTACAGCCTCGACGTGGAGAAGGAATGATGCAGACCTCCTTGCGGACCCCGTTCACGGACGCAGACAGCGACCTGATCGAGCACCACGGCACCCGCCTGGTGCGGGTGACCCCCCGGGCCGGCGGCGACCACCGCTCCTGGTTCACGGCGAACGCGCCGGCGCTGCGCTCGGCGATGTACGAGCACGCCGCGGTCATGGTCAAGGGCAGCGGCCTGGTCCAGCAGTCCGAACTCGCCGAGATCGCCGAGGAGGTGGGCGGCCGGACCCTGGAGTACAACGAGCGGTCCACCCCGCGCAGCCGGGTCACCGGCAAGGTGTACACCTCCACCGAGTACCCGGCCGACCAGTCCATCCCGCAGCACAACGAGAGCGCCTACTCGCAGAACTGGCCGCACAACGTCTTCTTCTTCTGCGCGCTGGCCGCGGCGACCGGCGGGCAGACCCCGGTCGCCGACAGCACGGCCGTGCTGGAGCAGCTGCCGCAGGACCTGGTGCGGCGGTTCGAGGACAAGGGCGTGCTGTACACCCGCACCTACCGCACCGGCATGGGCCTGTCCTGGCAGGAGGGCTTCCAGAGCGACGACAAGGGGTACGTCGAGAGCTACTGCGCCGACCACGGCATCGAGACCGAGTGGGACGGCGACGTGCTGCGCACCCGCCAGCGCCGCCCCGCGGTGATCACGCACCCCGTCACCGGGCAGAAGACGTGGTTCAACCAGGCCCACCTCTTCCACGTGCAGGCGCTGCCGGAGGCGGTCCGCGAGGGCCTGCTGGAGATCTGCGGCGAGGACGGGCTGCCCCGCAACGCCTACTACGGCGACGGCACCCCCATCACCGCCGACGAGATCGCCACCGTCCTCGGCGTGTACGACCGGACCACGTACGCCGAACCCTGGGAGACCGGCGACCTGCTGATGATCGACAACATCCTCACCTCGCACGGCCGCCGTCCCTTCACCGGCGACCGCAAGGTCCTGGTCGCCATGACCCAGCGCGAGGCGGCGGGGACGTGACCACCGTCGCGGCGTCGCTGACCGGGACCGATCTCACCGATCCCCGGACCTTCCAGCAGCCCAAGGCCGAACTGGCCGCCCTGTGGCGCAGGTTCCGGCACGAGAGCCCCGTCCACTGGCACGCGGTGACCGGGCGGGCGGTGCCCGGGTTCTGGGTGGTCTCCCGCCACCAGGACGTGATGGAGGTCTACCGCGACAACAAGCGGTTCACCTCCGAGCGGGGCAACGTCCTCGCCACCCTCCTGGAGGGCGGCGACTCGGCCGCGGGCAAGATGCTGGCCGTCACCGACGGCCGGCGCCACCGCGAGCTGCGCAACCTGCTGCTGAAGGCGTTCGCGCCGCGCGTCCTGCAACCCGTGGTCGACGGGGTGGGCCGGCGGGCCGACCGGCTGGTGCGCCAGGCCGTGGCGCGCGGCGAGTGCGACTTCGCCCAGGACGTCGCCGAGCACATCCCGATGGCGACCGTCGCGGACCTGCTCGGCGTCCCGCCCTCGGACCGGGACTACCTGCTGTCCCTCACCAAGCAGGCGCTCAGCGCCGAGGAGGCCGGGGTCCCGGAGGACGAGGCGCTGGTCGCCCGCAACGAACTCCTGCTGTACTTCGCCGAGCTGGCCGAGGACCGCCGGCTGGACCCGCGGGACGACGTGGTGAGCGTGCTGGCCGGGGCCACCATCGACGGCGTCCCGCTCAGCGAGCAGGAGATCGTCTTCAACTGCTACAGCGTCATCATCGGCGGCGACGAGACCAGCCGGCTGTCGATGATCTGCGCCATGAACGAGCTGATCGAACACCCCGAGCAGTGGCGGCGGCTGAGATCCGGGGAGGTCTCGGTCGACAGCGCGGTCGAGGAGGTCCTGCGCTGGGTGACGCCCGCGATGCACTTCGGCCGCCGGGCCCTGACCGACGTACGGATCGGTGAGCGGACCATCCGGGCCGGAGACGTGGTCACGCTCTGGAACAGCTCGGCCAATTTCGACGAGGAGGTCTTCGGCCGGCCCGAGGTGTTCGACCTGGGGCGCACCCCCAACAAGCATGTGTCGTTCGGCTACGGGCCGCATTTCTGCCTGGGCGCCTATCTGGGCCGGGTGGAGATCCACGCCCTGCTCACGGCGCTGCGCGCCCATGTCGCCGAGGCGTCGGCGACCGCCCCCGGCCGGCGGATCCACTCCAACTTCCTGTACGGGTACAGCAGTCTGCCCGTCTCCCTGAGACCGGCCCGGTAGGAAAATCCCCCGCCTCCGGGCCGCGCGAAGCGAGTGCCCCGCTCCCTTCCGAGCGGGGCACTCGTCGTGCCCGCCGCCACGCCGGAATCCGTTCTGTACAGCGCGATAAACATTCTTCGATATACGCCTTCCGGCGGATCGAAGTTTTCCATGAGTCGCTGGGCCGCCCGCATTTGATTCGTAAGGTGGCCGGGTCGCCACTGACGGGTCTACCCACATCGGAGAGAAGGCAATGGCCGATCGGAATGGACTGCAATTGCCGCTGACGGCCGCACAGTACGGAATGTGGCTGGCGCAGCAGGTGAATCCGCAGAACCCGATGTACAGCATCGCCGAATGCGTCGAGATATCGGGCGGGATCGACCTCTGCCTTTTCGAGGCCGCGCTGCGCCGCACCGTCGAGGAGGCGGAGACACTGCGTGTCACGTTCCGGCCCGGGCCCGACGGCCCGGTGCAGACGGTCGTACCGGCCCTCGACTGGCCGCTGCACACCCCCGATGTCAGCGAGGCCCCCGACCCGGCCGCCGCGGCCGAGCAGTGGATGCTGGCCCGGGTGACGGCCCCCGCGGACCTGGACGGCGGCCCGCTGTTCACCTTCGGACTGCTCACGCTGGCGGACGACCGGCACATCTGGTTCAGCCGGGTCCACCACACCGTCGTCGACGGCTACAGCTGGTCGCTGATCGTGGCCCGGGTGGCCGCCGTCTACTCGGCGCTGGCGGCCGGCGAGGAACCCGCGCCGTCGCCGTTCGGACCGCTCGGCGACCTCGTCGGGCTGGACACCGCCTACCGCGCGTCCGAGCAGTTCGCGGCGGACCGCGCGTACTGGACCGAGCGCCTCGCGGGGCTCGGCGAGCCGGCCGGCCTGGCCGCCCGCCCCACCCGCGTCCCCGTCGACCACGTCCGACAGGCCGGTGAGGTCCCCGCGGACCGCGCCGCCGCCCTGCGCGACCTCGCCCGGGACACCGGCGTCAGCTGGCCGGCCGCGGTGGTCGCCGGCATCGCCGCCTATCTGCACCGGCTGACCGGCGCCGAGGACGTCGTGCTCGGCCTCGCCACCGCCGCCCGGACCGTCCCCGCCGCCCGCCGGATCCCCGGCATGGTCTCCAACGCCCTGCCGGTCCGCATCGCGGTAGGCCCCGGAACGACCGTGGCCGGCCTGCTGCGCTCGGCCGCCGGTGAGATCCGCGAGGCCCTGAGGCACCAGCGCTACCGCTACGAGGACATCCACCGCGACCTCGGCATGGTCGGCGACCGCAAGCGGCTGTGGGGCCCCGAGGTCAACCTGCTGCTGTACGGCCGGCCGGTGGACTTCGCCGGACAGCCGGCGAGCGTGCGGGGCTTCTCGGTCGGCCCGGAGGAGGACCTCTCCCTGATCGTCGACAACCGGACGTCCGACGACGGCTTCCTCCTCGACTTCCACGCCAACGCCGACCTGTACGGCCAGGACGCGGTCGCCGGCCACCGGGCCGCCCTCATCGGCTTCCTCGGCGCGCTGGCCGGCGCCGCCCCCGACGCCACGGTGGACTCGGTCGCGCTGGCCGTGCCCGCCGGCTGGGCCCCGCCCGAGCGCCCGGCCGCGGCCGGCGGCGAGGACGCCCCGGCCAGGGCCGCCCACCGCGCCCCCCGCACCCCGCGGGAGGAGGCGCTGTGCGCCCTGGTGGCCGACGTCCTCACGGTGGACCGGGTCGGCGTCGACGACAACTTCTTCGAGCTCGGCGGGCACTCGCTCACCGCGATCCGGCTGCTCAGCCGGATCCGGGAGGCCTTCGGGGCGGAACTGTCCATCCGCACCGTCTTCGAGACCCCCACCGTCGCGGGACTCGCCCCCCGCACCGAGGGGACCGGCAGCGTCCGCCGCGCCCTGGAACCCGTCGCCCGGCCCGCCGAACTCCCGCTCTCCCTCACCCAGCAGCGGCTGTGGCTGGTCAACCGGCTCCAAGGGCCCAGCGGTGCCTACAACATGGGCCTCGCCCTCAGACTCACCGGCCGGCTCGACCGGGCGGCGCTGGCCGCCGCCTTCCACGACGTCCTGGCCCGGCACGAGAGCCTGCGCACCACGTTCCCAGAGACCGACGGCCGGCCGCGCCAGCACATCCTCGCTCCGGCCGAGGCCGCCGCGCAGGTACGGCTCGTCGAGCAGCCGGCCGGGCCGGACACCCTGGACGCGACCGTCGCCGGGATCGTCGCGGAGGGCTTCGACCTCACCGCGGGACTCGCCGTACGCCCCCGGCTGCTGGTCCTCGGCCCCCAGGAGCACGTCCTGCTCGTGGTGCTGCACCACATCGTCGCCGACGGCCTCTCCCTCGCCCCGCTCGCCCGGGACCTCGGCCTCGCCTACACCGCCCGTACGGCGGGCCGGCCGCCGGCCTTCGTACCGCTGCCGGTGCAGTACGCCGACTACACGCTCTGGCAGCAGTCCGTGATGGGCGACGAGAGCGACCGGGACAGCCCGCTGGCCCGTCAGCTCGGCCACTGGAAGCAGGCCCTGGCCGGACTGCCCGAGGAACTGCGGCTGCCCGTCGACCGGCCCCGGCCGGCCGAACTGAGCCAGCGCGGGGACATCGTCCGCTTCGACATCCCCGCCGATCTGCACCGGCGCCTCGTCGAGCTGGGCCGTACCCGGCGGGCCAGCCTCTTCATGGTGCTGCAGAGCGCCGTCGCCGTGCTCCTGAGCAAGCTCGGCGCGGGGCACGACATCCCCCTCGGCAGCGCGGTCGCGGGCCGCGGCCAGGCCCCGCTGGACGACCTGGTCGGCTGCTTCGTGAACACCGTGGTGTTCCGCAACGACGTCTCCGGCAACCCCACCGTCGCCCAGCTCATCGACCGCACCCGCGAGATGTCGCTGTCCGCGCACGCCCACCAGGACGTGCCCTTCGAGCGGCTGGTGGAGGCACTCAACCCGGCCCGCTCGCTCGCCCGCAACCCGCTGTTCCAGGTGATGCTGGACGTGCAGACCCCGGCCGAGTCCACGCTGGTGCTGCCGGGCCTGGTCACCACCCCGCAGCAGGTCGACCCCGGCGTCACCAAGATCGACCTGCTGTTCGGGCTCGACGAGCGTTCGGCGGGCCACGAGGCACCGGCCGGCATCAGCGGCCGGCTCGAGTACAGCACCGACCTGTTCGACCAGGACACCGTCGAGAGCATGAGCACCCGCCTGGTGCGGGTCCTGGAGGCCTTCACCGCCGACGCCGGGCAGCACGTCGGCGACATCGACGTCCTCGCCGAGGACGAACGGCGGCTGCTCGTCGAGGAGTTCGGCCGGGCCCCGCGGATCGCGCCGCGGCGGCTGCTGCCCGCGCTCTTCGAGGAGCAGGTCGCGCGCACCCCGCGCAGGCCTGCCCTGACCGAGGGCGCCGACACCCTCACCTACGCCGGACTCAACGCCCGCGCCAACCGGCTGGCCCACACCCTGATCGCCGCCGGCGCGGGCCCCGAACAGCGGGTGGCGGTGCTGCTGCCCCGGTCCGCGGACCTGGTGAGCGCGCTGCTCGCGGTCCTCAAGTCCGGCGCCGCCTATGTGCCCGTCGACCCGGAGTACCCGGCCGAGCGGATCGCCTACATGCTCGACGACGCGTCCCCCGCCCTGGTCCTGGTCACCCCGGCCACCCGGGACGCCGTACCCGCCGGGGTGCCGGTGCTCGACGTGACCGCCGGGCACCGGGCACCGGACACGGACCCCACCGACCGCGACCGGCGGCACCCGCTCGACTGCGCCCACCCCGCCTACGTCATCTACACCTCCGGCTCCACCGGGCGGCCCAAGGGCGTCGTGGTCACCCACCGCTCCGTCGCCGTCTACCTGGAGTACGCCCGCGAGCGCTACCCGTCGGTGGCCGGCCGCACCCTGCTGCACTCACCGGTCTCCTTCGACCTCACCGTCACCTCCCTCTACGCCCCCCTGATCTCCGGCGGGTCGGTGGCCGTCACCGCTCTTGAGGGCCCGGCCACCGGTGCCCCGCGCCCCACCTTCCTCAAGGCGACCCCCGCCCACCTGGCCCTGCTCGGGGTGCTGCCGGAGGAGTTCTCGCCCACCCGCGAGCTGGTCGTCGGCGGCGAAATGCTGCTCGGCGAGTCCGTCGCGGAGCTGCGCCGGCACCGGCCGGGCATCACCGTGATCAACGAGTACGGCCCCACCGAGGCCACCGTCGGCTGTGTGGAGTTCCGCATCGGCCCCGACACCCCCGTGCCCGGCGGCGCGGTGCCGATCGGCCGCCCGATGTGGAACTCGGCGATCCATGTCCTCGGCCCGGACCTGGCCCTGGTGCCGCCGGGCGTACCCGGGGAGATCCACATCGGCGGCGGGCAGCTCGCCCGCGGCTACCTGGACCGCCCGGCGCTGACGTCGCAGCGGTTCGTGGCCGACCCGTTCGGCCCGCCCGGCGCCCGCCTGTACCGCACCGGGGACGTGGGCCGCTGGCGGGCCGACGGCCGGCTGGAGTACCTGGGCCGGGCCGACGACCAGATCAAGCTGAACGGCTTCCGCATCGAACTCGGCGAGATCGAGGCGACGCTCGCCCGCCACCCCGGGGTGCGGGCCGCGGCCGTCACCGTACGCGAGGACGTGCCGGGCCACCGGCGGCTCGTCGGCTACGTCGTGCCCGGCGCGGGCGAGGACGTCCGGGTCCCGGAGGTCCTCGCGGGGACCGCCGCCCGGCTGCCCGCCCACATGGTGCCGGCCGCCGTGGTCGTCCTCGACGTGCTGCCGCTCACCCCCAACGGCAAGCTCGACCGCAAGGCGCTGCCCGCCCCCGAGGCCCCCGGCACCCTGGAGGAGCGGGGCGGCCCCGACGCGCCGCGCACCCCGATGCAGGAGACCCTCGCCGGCCTCTTCGCCGAGGTGCTCGGACGGGACACGGTCGGCCTGCACGACAACTTCTTCGAGCTGGGCGGCGACAGCATCGTCTCGATCCAGCTGGTGGCCCGCGCCCGCCGCAAGGGGCTCGCCCTCTCGCCGAAGGAGGTGTTCGAACTCAAGACGGTGGCCGCGCTCGCCGCCGAGGCGGCCCGGACCGCCGTGCCCGCCGCCGGCACCGACGAGAACGCCGGCGTCGGCGCCCTGGCGGCCACCCCGGTGATGCGCTGGCTGGAGGAGCGCGGCGGCCCCGTCGACGCCTTCCACCAGACGGCGCTGGTCCAGGTCCCGGCACAGCTCGGCGAGAGCCCGCTGGCCGCCGCGCTGCAGGCGGTGCTCGACCGGCACGACGCGCTGCGCACCCGCCTGGACCGTTCCGCCGCCGAGGGCGGCTGGACGTACGAGATCACCGCACGCGGCAGCGTCCCGGCCGACGCGCTGGTGCGCCGGGTGGACGCCGCCGGACTCACCGGGGACGCGCTGCGCCGGCTGATCGGGCAGGAGGCCCGCGCGGCCTGGCGGCGGCTCGACCCGGGCCGGGCGGTGATGGTCCAGCTGGTCTGGTTCGACGCCGGACCGCACGCCCCCGGCCGGCTGCTGTTCGCCGCCCACCACCTGGTCGTGGACGGCGTCTCCTGGAGCATCCTGCTGCCCGATCTGCGGGCCGCCTGGGAGGACGTCACCGCCGGCAAGGAACCCGAACTCGCCCCGGTGGGAACCCCGTTGCGCCGCTGGTCGGAACTCCTCGGCGCCCACACCGCCACCCGGGCCGCCGAGGAGGAGCTGTGGGCCCGCACGCTGGAGAAGCCCGCTCCGGCCCTCACCGAGCGGCCGCTCGACCCGGCCCGCGACACCGCGTCGGCCGCCCGGCACCTCACCCAGGCCCTGCCCGCCGAGGACACCACGGCCCTGCTCGGCCTGGTCCCCCGGGTGCTGCGCGCCGACGTCCACGAGGTGCTGGTCGCCGGGCTCGCCGTGGCCGTCGACCACTGGCGGCGAAGGCGCCGCCTCGGCGGCGGTGCCGGTGTCCTGGTGGACGTGGAGGGCCACGGCCGGCAGGAGATCGCCGACGGCCTGGACCTGTCCCGCACGGTCGGCTGGTTCACCAGCATCCGCCCGGCCCGGCTCGACCCCCGGGTCACCGACTGGGACGGACTGTGGGCGGGCGGCCCGGAGGCGGGCCGGGCGCTGCGCACGGTCAAGGAGCAGTTCCGCGACGCCCCCGACGACGGCATCGGCTACGGGCTGCTGCGCCACCTCGATCCCGCGGCCGGGCCCCGGCTCGCCGGCCTGGCCACGGCACCCGTGCTCTTCAACTACCTGGGGCGGGCCACCGCGCCCGGCGCCGACTGGGAGCCCGCACCCGAGAGCGACGCGGTCCTCGGGGAGGGCGCGGACCTGCCGCTGTCCCACCTGCTGGAGATCGACGCCGCCGTCCGGGAGGAGACCGGCGGGCCGCGGCTGACGGCCCGCTGGACCTGGCCGGGACGGCTGCTGTCGGAGGCCGACGTCCGTGAACTCGCGGACACCTGGTTCCGCGCCCTGCGCGCCCTCACCCAGCACGCCGAGCACCCCGACGCCGGCGGCTACACCCCATCGGACCTGGCGCTGGTGGACCTTTCCCAAGACGAGATCGACGGCCTCGAAGCCGAGTGGAGGACACTGTGATGACGAAGCCGGGTCCCGAGGACATACTGCCGCTCTCCCCGCTGCAGGAGGGACTGCTCTTCCACGCGCTGTACGACGAGACCGGTGACGACGTCTACACCGTGCAGGTGGTGCTCGACCTGCGCGGTGACCTGGACGCGGCAACGCTGCGGGCCACCGCGCAGGCGCTGCTGGACCGGCACGCCAACCTCCGGGTGGGCTTCCTGCACCCCAAGCAGAGCCGCCCGGTGCAGGTCGTCTCCCGGCAGGTCGAGGTCCCGTGGGCGGAGAGCGACCTCAGGGGGCTCGGCGAGGCCGAGCGGACCGCGGAGCTGGAGCGCCTCCAGGCCGCGGAGAAGGCGCACGCCTTCGACCTGGCCCGGCCGCCGCTGATGCGCTACCGCCTGGTGCGGCACGCCGACGACGCCCACCGCCTGCTGTGCACCTTCCACCACATCCTGCTCGACGGCTGGTCCACGTCGGTGCTGCTCGGCGAGCTCTTCGAGGTGTACGCGGCCGGCGGCGACGCCTCCGGGCTGCCGCCGGTCACCCCGTTCCGTGAGCACCTCGCGCATCTCGCCCGGCAGGACCACGCGGCCTCCGAGGAGGCCTGGCGCCGGGCGCTGGCCGGCATCGACGCGCCCACCCGGCTGGTGCCGGCCGATCCCGGACGCGCGGTCGTCCACCCCGAACAGCTCGTGCTGGAGCTGTCCCGGGAGGCCACCGAGGCGCTGTCGGCCCGGTTGCGCTCCCACGACCTCACCTTCTCCAACGCCGTGCACGGCTCCTGGGCGCTGCTGCTGTCGGTGCTCACCGGCCGCGACGACGTGGTGTTCGGCACCGTGGTCTCCGGGCGGCCGCCGGAGGTGTCCGGCGTCGAGCGCATGGTCGGCATGCTCATCAACACGCTGCCGGTCCGCGTCCGCCTGGACAGCGGCGACACGCTCGGCTCGGTGCTGGGCGCGCTGCAGCGCGAGCACCTGGAGATGACGGCCCACCAGTTCACCGGGATGCGGGACCTCCACCGGCTCTCCGGGCACCCCGAACTCTTCGACACCTATGTGGCGTTCGAGAACTTCCCGTTCGACCTGCAGAGCCTGCGCGACCTCGCCGGCGAACTGGCCATCGAGGGCTTCGACGTGCTGGACGCCAACCACTACCCGCTCTGCCTGGTCTCGCACGTCCACGAGGGCAGACTGCGGCTGCTGCTCAACTACCGTCCCGACCTGTTCCGTCCCGACCAGGTCGAGGCCGTCGGCAGCCGCCTGATCAGGATCCTGCACACCCTGACCGACGGACTCGACCGCACGGTGGCCGGGCTCGACCTGCTCGCCGACGAGGAGCGCGAGCACCTCGTGGCGGGTGCGGCCGGCGCCGGCCCGGCCGTCGAACCGGCCACCTTCCCCGAGCTGTTCGCCGCGCAGGCCGCCCGCACCCCGGACGCGCTCGCCGTGGACGCCGGCCGGTTCCGGCTCACCTACGCCGAACTCGACGCCCGTACGGACGAGCTCGCCGCGCGGCTGGCCGGCCGGGGCGTCGGCCCGGAGCAGACCGTCGCCCTCGTCCTCGGCCGCTCCGCGGACTCCGTGGCCGGTTCCCTCGCGGTGCTGAAGGCGGGCGCGGCCTACCTTCCGGTGGACCCCGACTACCCCGCCGACCGCATCGCGTTCATGTTCGACGACGCCCGTCCGGCGGCCGTCCTGACCACCACGGCGTACGCGGGGGCAGTGCCGCCCGGCACGGACGTCCCGGTGCTCGTCCTGGACGGCCCGGACGAGACCGGCGAGGCCGTCGCGGACACGCGGCCCGCGGGCCCGGTCTCCGTCGCCTCGCCCGCGTACGTGATCTACACCTCCGGCTCCACCGGGGTGCCCAAGGGTGTCGTCGTCAGCCACGCCGGGCTCGCCGCCTTCGCCGCGACCGAGCGCGAGCGGTTCGCCGTGGACGGCTCCAGCCGGGTGCTGCAGTTCTCCTCGCCGAGCTTCGACGCCTCCGTCCTCGAACTGTGCATGACCCTGACGTCCGGCGCGGCCCTCGTCGTGCCCGAGCCCGGCCCGCTGGCGGGCGAACCGCTCGCCGAGCTGATCGCCGCCCGCCGCGTCACCCACGCCCTGATCCCGCCGGCCGCGCTGGCCAGCGTGCCCGCCGCCGGACTGCCCGGCTTCGGCTGCCTGATCGTCGGCGGCGACGCCTGCCCGCCCGACCTGGTGGCCCGCTGGGCCCCGGGCCGGCGCATGGTCAACGCCTACGGCCCCACCGAGTCGACGGTCGCGGTGTCCATGAGCACCCCGCTGGAGGCCACCGGCAGCGTCCCGCCCATCGGCGCGCCGGTGCGCGACACCCGCGCCTACGTCCTGGACACGGCGCTGCGCCTGGTACCGCAGGGCACCGAGGGCGAGCTGTACGTCTCCGGCGCGGGGCTGGCCCGCGGTTACCTGCGCCGCGCCGCACTGACCGCGGAACGCTTCGTCGCCGACCCGTTCGGTGCCCCCGGCGCGCGGATGTACCGCACCGGCGACGTGGTCCGGCTGCGCCAGGACGGCCAGCTGGAGTTCGTCGGCCGCGCCGACGACCAGGTCAAGGTGCGCGGCTTCCGGATCGAACTGGGCGAGATCGAGAGCGTCCTGGCCCGCCACCCGGACGTGGACCGGGCCGCCGTGATCGCCCACGAGACCCAGCAGGGCGTCAGGCAGCTGGTCGCCTACGCCGTCCCGGTCACCGGCGCGGACGTCGACGCCGAGGCGCTGCGCGCGCACGCCGCGGGACTGCTGCCCGAGTACATGGTGCCGTCGCTGGTCGTGCCGCTCGACACGCTGCCGCTGATGGTCAACGGCAAGCTCGACCGCAAGGCGCTGCCCGCCCCGCAGGCCCCGGTCTCCGAGGGCCGCGCCCCCGCCGGTGAGCGCGAGGAGCAGCTGTGCCGGCTCTTCGCCGAGGTGCTCGGCGTCGACCGGGTCGGCGTGGACCAGAGCTTCTTCGAGCTGGGCGGCGACAGCATCGCCTCCATCCAGCTGATCAGCCGCGCCCGCAAGGCCGGTCTGCGTCTCGCCCCGCGTGACGTGTTCACCCACAAGACCGTCGAGGCGCTCGCCGCCGTGGTCCAGGAGGGTGCCCCGGTCCGCCGCCGCGCCCCCTCGGACGGGGTGGGCGGTGTCCCGCTCACCCCGATCATCCACTGGTTCCGCGAACACAGCGGTCCCACCGCCGAGTTCAGCCAGGCGATGTCGCTGCCGGTGCCCGCCGGGCTCGACACCGCCCGGATCACCGGCGTGCTGCAGACCTTCCTCGACCACCACGACGCCCTGCGGCTGCGGCTGACCCGCATCGAGGACATCGACGAGTGGACCCTGGAGATCCCCCCGCCCGGCAGCGTGGCGGCCGCCGAGTCGCTGCACCGGGCCGACGTCGCCGGACTCGGCGCGGACGCGCTGCGCGCCCGCGCCGAGCGGGAGTCCGCCGCCGCCCAGGCCCGGCTCGCCCCCGAGGAGGGACGGATGGTCCAGGCGGTCTGGCTCGACGCCGGACCGGACCGGCAGGGCCGGCTGCACCTGGTGATCCACCACCTCGCGGTGGACGGCGTCTCCTGGCGCATCCTCCTGCCGGAACTCTCGGCCGCGCTCCAGGCGGCCGCCGAGGGCCGAAACCTCACCCCCGAACCGGTCGGCACCTCCTTCCGCCGCTGGGCCCAGCACCTGACGGCGGCGGCCGGCGAACCCGGCCGGATCCGGGAACTCACGCTGTGGCGCTCGATCCTCTCCGGCCCGGACCCGCTGCTCACCGAGCGCCCCCTGGACCCGGGCAAGGACACCCTCGCCACCGCCGGACACCTCACCCTCCAGCTGCCCGCCGAGATCACCGGACCGCTGCTGGGCAAGGTGCCCGCCGCCTTCAGCGCCCAGATCAACGACGTCCTGCTCACCGCCCTGGCCGTCGCCGTCGCCGGCTGGCGCCGCGGACGCGGCCTCGGCGACACCTCGTCCGTCCTGGTCGGCCTGGAGGGACACGGCCGCGAGGACATCCTCGACGGGGCCGACCTCTCCCGCACGGTGGGCTGGTTCACCAGCCTCTACCCGGTGCGGCTGGACCCCGGCGAGATCACCGCCCCGGACGCCCCCGCCCTGGTCGGCGCGCTCAAGGCGGTGAAGGAGCAGCTGCGGGCGGTCCCCGACAACGGCATCGGCTACGGCCTGCTGCGCCACCTCAACGCCCGTACCGCGGCGACCCTGGCCCGGTTCCCCGAGCCGCAGATCGGCTTCAACTACCTCGGCCGCATCGGCGGCCCGGACGGCGGCACCGGGGACGGCCTGGGCGGCGGCGCGGACCCCGCGACCCCGCTGCCCTACACCCTCACGGCGAACGCGGCCGCCGAGACCCACGCGGACGGGCCGCGCCTGACCGCCACCTGGACCTGGCCCGGCGGGCTCCTCACCGAGGACGACGTACGGCCGCTCGCCGAGGCCTGGTTCGAGGCCCTGCGCGCCGTGGTGGACGGCGCCGGCCGGCCGGCCGCCTCCAGCGGGCTGACGCCCTCCGACCTGCCCCTGGTGGAGCTCCCCCAGGCCGCGATCGACCGCCTGGAACAGGCCCTGCCGCACCTCACCGACGTCCTGCCGCTGTCCCCGCTCCAGGAAGGGCTGCTCTTCCACACCGAGTACGACCAGCACGCCGAGGACGTCTACATCACCCGGCTCGCCCTGGACGTCCGCGGCACGCTCGACACCGGGGCGCTGCACGCCGCCGTCGCCGGGCTGCTGGAGCGCCACGACGGACTCCGTGCCGCCTTCCACCGCACCGACCAGGGCGTGCCCGTCCAGCTGATACCGGGCCGGGTCGACGTTCCCTGGAGCGAGATCGACCTGAGCGGTCTCGACGAGGCGGAGCAGCGGGCCGAACTGGACCGGCTGCTGGTGCGGGAGCGGGCCCGCCGCTTCGACCCCGAACGGCCGCCGCTGCTGCGCTTCACCCTCATCCGGCTCGGCCCGGACCGGCACCGGCTGCTGTTCGCCGCCCACCACCTGCTGCTCGACGGCTGGTCGGCACCGGTGCTGGCGCGGGAGCTGTTCGCGCTGTACGGGCAGCGCGGCGACGTCCGCGTCCTGCCGGCCGTCGTCCCGTACAAGGAGTACCTGACCTGGCTCGCCGGCCAGGACCGCGGCGCCGCCGAGGCCGCGTGGCGCACCGCCCTCGACGGTGTCGACGAGCCGACGCTGATCGCCCCCGACGCCGCCGGTCACCCGGCCGCGCTGCCGCACCGCGTGGTCGACGAACTGCCCGGCGACCTGACCGCGGCGCTCCTGTCGGCCGCCCGCGCCCACGGCCTCACCCCGAACGCGGTGGTGCAGGGCGCCTGGGGCCTGGTGCTCGCCCACCTCACCGGCCGCGACGACGTCCTGTTCGGTGAGACGGTCTCCGGCCGCCCGCCGGAGCTGCCCGGCGTCGAGTCGATGGTCGGCCTGTTCAGCAACACCGTGCCGGTCCGGGTCCGCGTCGACCCGGCCGTCTCCCTCGCCGACACCCTCGCCCGGGTCCAGGCCCGGCGCGTCGACCTGCTCGGCCACCACTACCTGGGCCTCGCCGACCTCCAGCGGCTGACCGGTCTGACCACCCTGTTCGACACCGCGGTCGTCTTCGAGAACTTCCCCACCGACCCCGGCACGGGCCAGAACGTGCACGGCCTCGCCCTGTCCGAGGTCGACACCAAGGGCGACAACCACTACCCGCTCGGCATGGTCGTCCTGCAGGACGACCGGCGGATGGTCCTCAACTGGTACTACCGCGCCGACCTCCTGGACCCCGAGCTGGTGGCGTCCGCGACCCGCCGGCTGCGGCGGATCCTGGAGACGTTCACGTCGGCGCCGGACACCCCGGTCGGCCGCCTCGCCCTGCTGGACGAGACGCAGACGCGGCAGCTGACCGTGGGCGCGGCCGGCCCCGTCCGGCCCGCCTCCGCCGCCCTGGTCCCCGGACTGGTCCAGGCCCAGGCGGCCCGGACCCCCGACGCCGTCGCCCTGGCCGACGGCGGCACCGAGCTGACCTACCGCGCGCTCAACGAGCGGGCCAACCGCCTCGCGCACGCCCTGATCGCCCGCGGCGCCGGCCCCGAGGCGCTCGTCGCCGTCGCCATGGAACGCTCGGCCGGCCTGGTGGTCGCGCTGCTCGCGGTCCTCAAGTCCGGCGCCGCGTACGTGCCCGTCGACCCGGCCCACCCGGCCGAGCGCATCACCCACCTGCTCGGCGACGCCCGCCCGTGCCTCCTGCTGACCGACCGCGCCACGGCCGCCGTCCTGCCGGCGCACGCCCTCGACACCCTCGTCGTGGACGACCCCGGCACCGCGGCCTCGCTCACGGCACACCCGGCCGCCGACCCGGCCGACGCGGACCGTGTCCGCCCGCTGGCCCCCGCCCACCCGGCGTACGTCCTCTACACCTCCGGCTCCACCGGACGCCCCAAGGGCGTGGTCGTCACCCACGCCTCGGTCGTCGACTACCTCGGCTGGACCGCCACCGCCTACCCGGGCGCCGCCGGACTCGCCCTGCTGCACTCCCCGGTCGCCTTCGACCTGACGGTGACCGCCCTGTTCACCCCGCTCACCGTCGGCGGCACCGTCCTGATCGCCCCGCTGGAGGAGACCCCCGAGACCACCGCCCGCCTGGCCGGGACACCCGTCACCTTCCTGAAGGCGACCCCGAGCCACCTGCCGCTGCTGGGGGCGCTGCCCACGGCGTACTCGCCCGCCGGTGAACTCCTGCTCGGCGGGGAGGCGTTGCTCGGGGAGACACTCGCCGAGTGGCGCGCACGCCACCCGGACGCGACGGTCTGGAACGTGTACGGCCCCACCGAGGCCACCGTCAACGTCACCGAGTTCCGCATCGCACCGGGTGCCGAGCTCGCCCCCGGACCGGTCCCGATCGGCCGCCCGCAGGGCAACGTCCGGGCCTACGTCCTGGACGGGGCGCTGCGCCCGGTCCCGCCCGGTGTGGCGGGCGAGCTGTACCTGGCCGGCCCCTGCCTGGCCCGCGGCTACCTCGGCCGGCCCGCGCTGACCGCCGAACGGTTCACCGCCGACCCGTACGGTCCGGCCGGGTCCCGCATGTACCGCACCGGCGACGTGGCCCGCCGGCTGCCGGACGGCGACCTGGTGTTCGCCGGCCGCGCCGACGACCAGGTCAAGATCCGCGGCCACCGCGTCGAACTCGGCGAGGTGTCCGCCGCGGTCGCCGCCCTGCCCGGCGTGGCCGCCCAGGCGGTGGTGGTCCGCGACGGCGCCGACGGCGCCCGGCTCATCGCCTACGCCGTCCCCGCGGCCGGGGCCGCCCTCACGGGCGGGGAGCTGCGCGAGCGGCTCACCACCACGCTGCCCGCGTACATGCTCCCGGAGGCCGTCGTCGTCCTCGACGCCCTGCCGGTCACCGTCAACGGCAAACTGGACCGCAAGGCCCTGCCGGAACCGGAGTTCACCGCCGCCCCGGCGCCCCGCGCCGCGCGCACCCCGCAGGAGGAGATCCTGTGCGGGCTCTTCGCCCAGGTGCTCGACCGGCCCGGCGTCGGCGTGGACGACCACTTCTTCGAGCTCGGCGGCAACTCGCTCAGCGCGGTCCGGCTGCTCAGCCGGGTCCGGGCGGCCTTCGGCGCCGAGGTCGACGTCCGCGCGGTCTTCGAGGCACCCACCCCGGCCCTGCTGGCCGGACGGGTCGCCGCCGGCGGCACCGCACGGCCCGCACTGGCCCCGCGGCCCCGGCCGAAGGAGATCCCGCTGTCCTTCGCCCAGCGCCGGCTGTGGTTCCTCGGCCGGCTGGAGGGCCGCACCGGTTCGTACAACATCCCCATCGGCATCCGGCTCACCGGCCCGCTCGACGTGGCCGCGCTGCGCGCCGCCGTCGCCGACGTGGTGGCCCGGCACGAGAGCCTGCGCACGGTGTTCCCGGACACCGGCGGCCGGCCCCGGCAGTCGGTGCTCGACGCGGACGGCGCCACGGTGCCGCTGGAGATCGTCACCCTCGCGCCCGAGGCCCTCGCCACGGCACTGCGGGACACCGCCGCGCGCGGCTTCGACCTCGCCGCCGAACCCCCGCTGCGCGCCACCCTGTTCGCCCTGTCCGGCACCGAGCACGTGCTGCTGCTCACGCTCCACCACATCGCGTCCGACGGCTGGTCCAACGCCCCGCTGGCCCGCGACCTGTGCCACGCCTACGCCCGCCGCGCCGAGGGCCGGGCGCCCGGCTTCACGCCCCTGCCCGTGCAGTACGCCGACTACACCCTGTGGCAGCGCGAGCTGCTCGGCGACGAGAACGACCCGGACAGCCTCGCCGCCCGCCAACTGGCCTTCTGGACCGAGGCGCTGGCCGGCGCCCCGGCGGAGCTGGCGCTGCCCGTCGACCGGCCCCGGCCCGCGGAGCTGACCGCGGCCGGCGCCACCGTCGACTTCCGGATCGACGCGGACCTGCACGGCCGGCTGGCCGCGCTGGCCCGCACCCACCAGGTCAGCCTCTTCATGGTGGCGCAGGCCGCGCTGGCGGCCCTGCTCACCCGGCTCGGCTCCGGCACCGACATCCCGATCGGCACCGCGGTCGCCGGCCGCCCCGACGCGGCCCTGGAGGACCTCGTCGGGTTCTTCGTCAACACCCTGGTGCTGCGCACCGACACCTCGGGCGACCCCGCCTTCGCGGACCTCCTGGACCGGGTGCGGGCCACCGACCTCGCGGCCTACGCCCACCAGGACCTGCCCTTCGAGCGGCTCGTCGACCACCTCGGCCCGGCGGTGCGCTCATCGGCGCACACCCCGCTGTTCCAGGTGTTCCTCGCCTTCCAGAACAACGCGGCGCCCCGCCTGGAGCTGCCCGGTCTCACCGCCCGGCCGGCGGACATCGAGCTGACCTCGGCCAAGACCGACCTCGGCGTCGAACTGACCGAGCGGTTCGCCGCCGACGGCGGCCCGGCGGGCCTGGACGGCATGGTCAGCTACCGCACCGACCTGTTCGACGCCGCGACCGTACGGACGATCGCGGCCCGCCTCACCGCCCTGCTCGACGCGGTCGCCGCCGACCCGCGGCTCCCGGTCAGCGGGATCGACCTGCTCTCCGGCCCCGCGCTGCGGCAGGTGCTCACCGAGTGGAACGACACCGCGCGCGAGGTGCCGGCCGCCACGTTCCCCGACCTGTTCGAGGCGCGGGCCGCCGCGGCGGGCGACCGCACCGCCGTCGAGGCCGGCGGGCAGCGGCTGACCTACGCCGAGCTCAACGAGCGCGCCAACCGGTGGGCGCACCACCTCATCCGCCGCGGGGCCGGACCCGAGCAGCGGGTGATGGTCGCGGTGCCGCGCTCGGCCGACTGGCTCGCCGTCACCCTCGGCGTCCTCAAGGCGGGCGCGGCCCACCTGCCCGTCGACCCCGGTCTGCCCGCCGACCGCCTCGCGTACATCACCGAGGACGCGCGGCCCGCCCTGGTCGTCGTCACCGGCCCGCCGCCGGCCGGCCTGCCGGACGGCGTCCCGGTGCTGCGCGCGGACGCGCCCGACGTACGGGCCGCGGTGGCGGCCTCGCCGGCCACCGACCCGACCGACGGCGACCGGCGCGGGCGGCTGCTCCTCGACCATCCCGCGTACGTGATCTACACCTCGGGCTCGACCGGCCGGCCCAAGGGCGTCCTGGTCACCCACCGGGGCATCGCGGGCATGGCCGGGGCGCACGCGGAGAACTTCGCGATCGACGCCGGCAGCCGCGTCCTGCAAGCCGTCTCGCCGAGCTTCGACGTCTCCATGGCGGACCTGGCGATGACCCTGCTCAGCGGCGCCACCCTGGTGCTGCCGGACGGCGATGTGGCACCGGCCGGCCCGGAACTGGCCGCGCTGCTGGCCGGCCACGCCGTCACGCATCTGCAGATCACCGCCGGTGTCCTGGCCACGCTGCCGCACGTCGAGCTGCCCGCGCTGCGCACCCTCGCCGTCGGCGGCGAGGCCTGCCCGCCCGACGAGGTGGCGCACTGGTCCCGGGGCCGACGGCTGCTCAACGTGTACGGGCCCAGCGAGGCGACCGTCTGCTCCACCATGAGCCGGCCGCAGTCCGGCGCGGTGCGCCCGCCCATCGGCAGCCCGCTGTGGAACACCCGGGTGTACGTCCTGGACGCCTTCCTGCGTCCGGTGCCGCCCGGGGTCACCGGCGAACTCCACATCGCCGGCGACGGCCTCGCCCGCGGCTACCTGGACCGGGCCGCGCTGACCGCCGAACGCTTCGTGGCCCACCCCTTCGGCGCCCCGGGCGAGCGGCTCTACCGCACCGGCGACCTGGTGCGCTGGACCGCCGACGGGCAGCTGGAGTTCGACGGCCGGGCCGACGACCAGGTCAAGCTGCGCGGCTTCCGGATCGAGCCGGGCGAGATCGAGGCCGTGCTCGCGGCCCACGCCACCGTGGCCCGCGCCGCGGTGAGCGTCCACGAGTCCGACGACGGCCGCCGGCGGCTGGTGGCCCATGTGGTCCCGGCCCCCGGCGCCACCGCCCGGCCCGAGGCCCTGCGCGCCCATCTCGCCGGGCAGCTGCCGGAGTACATGGTGCCCACCGCGTACGTCGTGCTCGACGCGCTGCCGCTGAACGCCAACGGCAAGGTCGACCGCAGGGCACTGCCCGACCCCGACCCCGACCCCGGCGGGCGGCCCGCCGGCCGCGAGCCGCGCGACGCGAAGGAGCGGCTGCTGTGCGAGCTGATCCGTGACCTCCTCGGTGTGGAGCGGGTCGGCGTCGACGACAGCTTCTTCGACCTGGGCGGCGACTCCATCGTCTCCATCCAGCTGGTCAGCCGGGCGCTGGAAGCGGGCCTGGAGTTCACCGCGGCGGACGTGCTGCGCCACCGCACGGTCGGGGAACTGGCCGCCGCCGCCACCGGCCCGGACCCCTCGGCCCCGGCCGGCGAGGCCGACGCCGCCGACAGCGGCGAGGTGCCGCTGAGCCCGGCGGTCCACGCCCTGCGCGAGCGGGGCGGCCCGGTGGCCGGCGCGGCCTCCACCGTCCTGCTCGCCCTGCCCGCCGGCACCGGCGGACAGCGCCTGCGCACCGCGCTGCAGACGCTGCTCGACCGGCACGACGCGCTGCGGCTGCGGCTCGGCCGGCGCGCCGGGAACCTGGTGTGGGACCTGGAGGTCCGGCCGCGCGCCGAGGTCCGCGCCGACGCGCTGCTCACCCGGGTCGACCTGGCCGGCGCCGCCCCCGCGGCGTACGCCGCCGCGCTGGCCGAGCGGGCCGACGCCGTACGGGCCGCCCTGGCACCGGAGGACGGCGTCGTCTTCCGGGCCGTCTGGTTCGACGGGGGACCGGACGGCGAGCACCGGCTGCTGCTCGCGGCGCACCCGCTCGCCGCCGACACCGCCTCCTGGCGGATCCTCGTCGACGACCTGCGCGCCGTCTGGGACGCGCCGACGGCGACGCTGCCACCGCCCACCGCCTACCGGACGTGGGCCGAGCGCACCGCCGCCGCGGCGGCCGCCCCGGAGCTCCTCGACGAACTCCAGGAGTGGACCGGCCCGTCGGCGACCGGCGCCACGCCGCTGACCGGGCCGCAGAGCCCCGGCCGGGACACCCACGCCACCGTCCGCCACCTCGAACTCGGCTTCTCCGGCGCGGAGTCGGCGGCCCTGCTCACCGAACTCCCGGACCACTTCGGCACCGGGACCGAGGAGGTGCTGCTGGGTGCCTTCACGGCCGCCGTGGCCGAGTGGCGCGGCCGGCGCGGACTCGCCCCCGGCGACGGGATCCTGGTCGCCGTGGAGCGCGACGGCCGCACCGCCGACGCCGACCGGCGCACCGTCGGGGCACTGGCCGACGTGCACCCCGTCCGGCTGGACACCGGCACCGACGACGGCGCCCCGGAGCCCGTGGCGGTGGTCAAGCGGGTCAAGGAACTGCTGGCCGGGGTCCCGGGCGACGGCACCGGCTACGGCCTGCTGCGCCACCTCAACCCGCAGACCGTGCCGCTGCTCGCCGCCCAGGCGGCGCCCCAGGTGCGGTTCGCCCACCGCGGCCGGTTCGGGCAGCCGCTGGCCGACGGCTCGGTGCCGCTCGGCGCACCGGACGCCGTACGCCCGGCCTCCGTGGCCGACGCGGACACCCCGGTGACCCACCCGCTCGACGTCGAGACCTGGGCCTGCGAAGGCCCCGACGGTGTCCGGCTGGCGGCGCGCTGGAGCTGGCCCGAGGCACTGTTCGCGCGGGACGACGTGGCCGAGCTCGCCGAGCTGTGGCAGCGCGCGCTGCGGGCGGTGGCCGCCGGCTCCGCCGGGTCCGGCGGGCGCACCCCGTCCGACTTCCCGCTGGTGCGCCTGGAGCAGCGGGACATCGACCTGCTGGAGCGGGACGGACGGGCACTCGCCGACGTCCTGCCGCTGGCCCCGCTGCAGGAGGGACTGCTCTTCCACTCCCTGTACGACCGGCGCGAACCCGACGTCTACACCGTCCAGTTCGGGCTGGACCTGGAGGGCGGCCCGGAGACCGGCGTACTGCGCGCTGCGGTACGGGCCCTGCTCGACCGGCACGACAACCTGCGCGCCGGATTCGCCCACGAGGGACTGTCCCGGCCGGTGCAGTTCATCCCGGCGGACATCGAACTCCCCTGGTCCGAGGGTGATCTGAGCGAGCTGGACGCCGCCGAGCAGGCCGCCGAGGTGGACCGCGCGATGCTGCGGGCCAGGACCGAGCGGTTCGACGTCGACCGTCCCCCGCTGGTGCGCTGCGCGCTGCTGCGCCTCGGCGGCGGCCGGGCCCGGCTCGTGCTGACCTTCCACCACATCCTGCTGGACGGCTGGTCCACGCCGATCCTGCTCGACGAGCTGATGCGGCTGTACGCGGCCGGCGGCGACCCGTCCGGTCTGCCCGAGGCCCGCCCCTACCGCGGCTATCTGGCCTGGCTGGGCGCCCAGGACCGGGCCCGCTCCGAACGGGCCTGGGCGGAGGTGTTCGACCCGTCCGTCGAACCCACCCTGCTGGCTCCGGCCGACCAGGACCGGGCCGCGGTGGCGACCGAGAAGATCTCCGTCGCCTTCGGCGGCGACCTGGTGGCGGCGCTCACCCGCCTCGCGAGCCGGCACGGCACCACGATGAACACCGTCGTCCAGGCCGCCTGGGGGATGCTGCTGGCCCGGCTGACCGGCCGCGACGACGTGGTGTTCGGGGCCACCGTCTCCGGACGGCCGCCGGCGGTCCCGGGGATCGAGCGGATGGTCGGCCTGTTCATCAACACCGTGCCGGTGCGCGCCCGCCACCTGCCCGGCGAGCCGGTTGACGCCGTACTGAACCGGCTGTGGGAGCAGCACATCGAGCTCACCGCGCACCAGCACGTGCGCCTCGTCGACGTGCAGCGCCTGGCCGGGAAGGGCGAGCTGTTCGACACGCTCCTGGTGTTCCAGAACATCCCCGCCGACGGAGCGGGGTTCGGCGGCGACGCCGACCGGGTCCGAGCCGTGGACCTGGAGATGAACGACGCCACCCACTACCCGCTCACCCTGGACGCCGGTCTGTCCGGGGACCAGCTGCACTGCCGGCTCGGTTACCGCCCCGACCTGTTCACCAAGGCGGACGCCGAGACCGTCGCCGACGGGCTGCGGGAGGTCCTCGAAACCCTCGCCGCCCCCGCCTCACGGCCCGTCCGTCCGGCCGACGACCCGCTCACCGCGTTCTGGTCCGGCGTCCGGGCCCGGCTCGACGGACGGGCCGGCCGGGACACGGCGGACGCCGCCGGCGACCGGGGCGCCGACGAAACGGCCGGGGCGGGCGGCCTCCCGGCCGGGACGGCCGCCTCGCGGGAGGAGGTGCTCGCCGGGCTCTTCGCCGACCTGCTCGGGGTCGCCGACGTCGGACACGACGACGACTTCTTCGCACTGGGCGGCGACTCCATCGTCTCCATCCAGCTGGCCGGCCGGGCCCGCGCCGCGGGCCTGCTGATCAGCCTGCGGGACGTCTTCAAGCACCGCACGGTCCGGGCTCTCGCCCGCGTCGCCCGGGTGGACGACGGTCCGGCGGCCGGCGAGGCGCCCGAGGACGCCCTCGGCGAACTCGCCCTGACGCCGGTCATGCTCGACCTGTACGAGCGGGGCGGGCCGACCGACGAGGTCCACCAGGCCGCCCTCCTCCAGGTCCCGGCGGGCGCCGGCCGGCAGCGGCTCGCCGCCACCCTCCAGACCGTCCTCGACCACCACGACATGCTCCGCTCCCGGACGCTCGACGGACCCGGGGGAGTGCGGCTGGAGGTCGCCCCGCCGGGCGCGGTCGACGCGGCCGCGCTGCTCGGCCGTACGGACATCTCGGCCGTGCCGCAGAGCGAGCTGATCCACCTGGTCGCCGAGGCCCAGACGCGGCTGCAGGCCGAACTGTCGCCCGCCGACGGCGCCATGGTCCGCGCCGTCTGGTTCGACGCGGGACCCGGCCGGCCCGGCCGGCTGCTGGTCCTCGTCCACCACCTGGCCGTCGACGGCGTGTCCTGGCGCATCCTGCGCGAGGACCTCGCCGCGGCCTGGTCGGCCGTCACCGAGGGCCGCACGGCGGACCTCGTACCGGTGCGCACCTCGTTCCGGCGCTGGTCCGCCCGGCTCGCCGAGCAGGCGACCGGCCCGGCCCGGGCGGCGGAACTCCCGCTGTGGCGCTCGGTGCTGGCCACCCCCGACCCGGCGCTCTCGCACCGCCGCCTCGACCCCGCCGTCGACGTGGTGTCCACCGCGCGCCGGCTGACGCTCTCGCTGCCGCCCGAGGTGGCCGGACCGCTGCTGGGCACGGTGCCCGCCGCGTTCCACACCACGGTCGACGAGGTGCTGCTGACCGGTCTCGCCCTGGCGGTGGCGCGCTGGCGGCGCGCACGCGGCCGTGGTGAGGGCAGTGCGGTGCTGGTGGGGCTGGAGGGGCACGGCCGCGAGGAGATCGTGGCGGGCGCCGACCTGTCCCGCACGGTCGGCTGGTTCACCAGCCTCTACCCGGTCGCCGTCGACCCCGGCCCGGCCGGCGCGGACCCGGGCACCGCCCTGAAGCGGGTGAAGGAGCAGCTGCGGGCCCTGCCCGACAAGGGCATGGGTTACGGCCTGCTGCGCCACCTCAACCCCGCCACCGGCCCCGAGCTGGCCGGCTTCCCGGAACCCCAGATCGGCTTCAACTACCTGGGCCGCTTCACCGCCAACGACGCACCCGGTCCCGGTGACGCGGCCGACGCCCGGGCCGAGGACTGGGCGCCGCCGCCGGAGGCCACCGAGACCCTGGGCAGCGGCGGCCACCCGCAACGGCCCCTCGCCCACGCCCTCGGGCTCGGCGCGGTGGCCCAGGAACGGCCCGACGGGGTGCGGCTGGTGGCCGTCTGGTCCTGGCCCGAGGCCCTGTTCACGGAGCCGGAGGTCCGCGAACTCGCGGACCTGTGGGCCGGGGCGCTCACCGCCCTGGCCGAGTTCGCCGCCCGTCCCGAGGCCGGCGGCCTGACCCCGTCCGACGTGTCCCTGCTGCAGCTGTCGCAGGACGAGATCGATGAATTCGAGAGTGATCTGAGCTGATGAGAGGAAGCAGCACGGTGACAAAGCCTGGATTCGTCGACATCTGGCCCCTGTCCCCGCTTCAGAAGGGCATGCTGTTCCACGCCCTGTACGACGAGCGGTCCACGGACGTGTACGTCATCCAGATGGCGCTCGACCTGCGGCGCGAGCTGGACGTGAGCGCCCTGAGGAACGCCGTGTCCGGCGTGCTCGCCCGCCACGACAACCTGCGGGCCTCGTTCCGCAACCGCGCGTCCGGCGAGCCGGTCCAGGCGATCCTGCGGGACGCCGCGCCGGACTGGTCCGAGGCCGACATCAGCGCTCTGGCGGAGGGGGAGCGCGCCGGCGAACTGCGGCGGCTCCTCGACCTCGACCGCACCCGGCGGTTCGACCTGTCCCGCCCGCCCCTGCGGTTCTCCCTGATCAAGGTCGCCGAGCAGGAGTACCGGTTCGTCTTCACGGCCCACCACATCCTGCTCGACGGCTGGTCCATGCCGCTGGTGCTCGGTGAGCTGATGGAGCTCTACAACAACGGCGGCGACCGCGCGCGGCTCGCCCCCGTCGTGCCGTACAAGGACTATCTCGCCTGGCTGTCCGCGCAGGACCGCGAGGAGGCCGAACTGGCCTGGAAGCAGGCGCTCGCGGGCGCCGAGCCGACGCTGGTCGCGGGCCCCGGGCGCGGCGCCTCGATGCCCGCGACGCTGATCGAGGAGGTCGCCCCGGAGCTGTCCGGCGCCCTCGTACGGCGGGCCCGCGCCCTGGGCCTGACCCTCAACAGCGTGGTGCAGACCGCCTGGGGCCTGGTGCTCGGCGGGCTGACCGGCCGCGACGACGTGGTGTTCGGGGAGACCGTCTCGGGCCGGCCGCCGGAGCTGCCCGGCGTCGAGAAGATGGTCGGCCTGTTCATCAACACCCTGCCCGTCCGGATGCGCATCGAGGCCGGCCTGCCGCTCGGCGAGCAGGTGCGCCGGCTGCAGGACGCCCAGGCCGACCTGCTCGCGCACAAGCACCTGGGCCTCGCCGACATCCAGCAGTTCCTCGGCAGCGGACCGCTGTTCGACGCCATCACGATCTTCGCCAACTACCCCGTCGACACCGACACGCTGCGGGTGGAGGCCGAGGGTATCGGCGCCGTGGCGGCCACCACCGTCGACGCCACGCACTACGCCCTCAACCTGGAGGGCACCGTCCGCGGCGAGCGCATGACGGTCCGGCTGGACCACCGGTCGGACCTGTTCGCCGAGGGCGCCGGACGGGAGATCCTCGACCGGCTGCTGGCGGTCCTGGCGGCCTTCGCCGACGACCCGGGCCGGCCGGTCGGCTCCGTGGCGCTGTTCACGGCCGCCGACCGGGCCCGCCTGGTGCTCCCGGCCGGCGCCCCCGCCGCCGCGCCGGACACCGCGCGGTCCGACGCGCGGTCCGACGGTGGCGGCGGCCCCCGCGACGAGCACGAGGCCCTGCTGGCACGGCTGTTCGCCGAGGTGCTGGGCGTCGACTCGGTCTCCGTGCACGACAGCTTCTTCGAACGCGGCGGCGACTCCATCAGCTCCATCCAACTGGCCCACCGCGCCCGCAAGGAGGGCCTGGTGCTCAGCCTGCGGGAGATCTTCGAGCACCGCACGGTGGCCCGGCTGGCCGTCCTCGCCGGCCGTGAGCGGCTCGCCGCCGGCCCCCCGGCCGCCGCCGACGAGGGGACCGGCCCGGTGCCGCTCACCCCGGTCATGCACTGGCAGCTGGAACAGGGCGGACCCCTCGACGCCTTCAACCAGACCATGACCGTGCCCGTCCCGGCCGGCCTCGACGAGCAGCGGATCCACGCGGCCGTACAGGCCCTGCTCGACCACCACGACGCGCTCCGGCTGCGGCTCGGCCGCGCGGCGGACGACCGGTGGACCCTTCAGGTCGCCCCGGCGGGCACCGTCCGCGCCGCGGACTGCGTGACGCGCGCCGCCGCCGACGCGGCCGACGGCGTCGACGCGGCCGGGCTGCGCGCCGCCATGGAACGGCTCGCGCCCGCCGAGGGCCGGATGGTGCAGGCGCTCTGGTGCGACGCCGGGCCCGACGCCGAGGGCCGGCTGGCGCTCGTCGTCCACCACCTGGCCGTCGACGGCGTGTCCTGGCGGGTCCTGCTGCCCGACCTGCAGGCCGCCCTCGCCGCGCTGCTGGCCGGTGAGGAGATCCGCCTCGACCCGGTCGGCACCTCGTTCCGCCAGTGGGCGCGACAACTGGCCGAGGAGGCGCTGACCGACCGCCGCACCGCCGAACTCCCGCTGTGGCGCTCGGTGCTGGCCACCCCCGACCCGCTGCTCGCCGACCGCCGCACCGACCCGGCCCGCGACGTCGTGGGCACGGCCCGGAAACTGACCCTGACGCTGCCCGCCTCGGTCACCGGACCCCTGCTGAGAGAGGTGCCCGCGCTGTTCCGGGCCGGCCCGGACGAGGCGATGCTCACCGCGCTGGCCCTGGCGGTGGCGCGCTGGCGGCGCGAGCGCGGCCGTGGTGAGGGCAGTGCGGTGCTGGTGGGGCTGGAGGGGCACGGCCGCGAGGAGATCGTGGCGGGCGCCGACCTGTCCCGCACGGTCGGCTGGTTCACCAGCCTCTACCCGGTCGCCGTCGACCCCGGCCCGACCGACCCGGACGACGTGTGGTCCGGCGGTCCCGCCCTCGGCGCCGCCTTCAAGACGGTCAAGGAGCAGCTGCGCGCCCTGCCCGACAAGGGCATGGGCTACGGCCTGCTGCGCCACCTCAACCCCGCCACCGGCCCCGAGCTGGCGGGCTTCCCGGAACCCCAGATCGGCTTCAACTACCTGGGCCGGCTGGGCACCGCCGACGCCGCCGAGGCGGCCGGCGCCGACTCCGTGCGGGTGCGGGCCCTCACCGGTGCCGGCGACGCGGCCATGCCGCTCGCGTACACCCTGGAGCTGAACGCGGCAGCCGTCGGACACTCCGACGGAGAGCGCCTGGTGGCGTCCTGGACGTACTCCGGCGAACTCCTCGCCGACGACGAGGCCGAACGGCTCGCCCGGCTGTGGTTCGAGGCGCTCCAGACCCTCACCGAGCACGCCGCCCGCCCGGACGCCGGCGGCCCCACCCCCTCCGACCTGCCCCTGGTCACCGTCACCCAGCCGGAGCTCGACCGGCTGGCCGAGGCCCCCGGCGGCCTCGCCGACCTGCTGCCCCTCTCCCCGCTGCAACGAGGGCTGCACTTCCACGGCCTGTACGACGACACGGTCGCCGACGTCTACACGATCCAGTCGGCCCTCGAACTCGACGGCCCCCTCGACAGCGGGGCGCTGCGCCGCTCCGCACGGGAGCTGCTGCGCCGCCACGACAACCTGCGCGCCTACTTCGTCACCGGCTCGTCCGGCGACCCGCTCCAGGTGGTGCCCCGGGAGGTGGAGCTGCCCTGGGAGGAGATCGACCTCGGCCACCTCACCGGCCCCGCCCAGGAGGAGGAGCTGGCCCGGCTGCTCGCGGCGGACCGCGGCCGGCGCTTCGACCTCGGCGCGCCGCCCCTGCTGCGCTGCACGCTGGTCCGGCTCGACGGGCAGCGCCACCGCTTCGTGCTGACCGTGCACCACATCGCCCTGGACGGCTGGTCCATGCCGCTGGTGATCGGCGAGCTGTTCGAGCTGTACGGGAAGGGCGGTGACCCGGCGACGCTGCCGCCGGTCGTGCCGTACCGGGACTACCTCGCCTGGCTCGCCGCGCAGGACCGGGAGGCCTCGCTGGAGGTCTGGCGCGAGGCGCTGGCCGGGCTCGACGAGCCCACGCTGCTGGCGCCCGACGCCCAGGAGCGTGACCCGGTCGTGCCCGAGCGGCTCCTGGTGGAACTGCCCGGGGCGCTCACCGAACGGCTGGTGGCACGGGCCCGCGCACACGGGCTGACCGTCAACACCCTGGTGCAGGGAGCCTGGGGCGTGGTGCTCGGCGCGCTCACCGGCCGGCAGGACGCCGTCTTCGGCGCCACGGTCTCCGGGCGCCCGCCCGAGCTGCCCGGCGTCGAGAAGATGGTCGGCCTGTTCATCAACACCCTGCCGGTCCGGGTCCGGACCGAACGCGACGACACCCTGCTGACCCTCCTGGACCGGCTGCAGACCCGGCAGGCGTCCCTCCTCGCCCACCAGCACCTGGGCCTGACCGACGTGCAGCGGCTCGCGGGCGGCGGCGAACTCTTCGACACGGTCCTCGTGTTCGAGAACTACCCCGTCGACTTCGAGGGCCTGCACAGCTCCGGGCAGGGGCTGGGGGTCGTCGACGCCCAGGTGCACGACGCCATGCACTACCCGCTGGCGCTCGGGGTGACCCAGCGCGGCACCCGGATGAGCCTGCACTGGCAGTACCGGCCGGACCTGTTCGACCGCGCGGACGTCACGGCCGTCGGCGAGCGGGTGCTGCGGGTGCTGGAGGCCTTCGCCGAGGACCCCGCCCGCCCGCTCGCGGCGACCGAGCTGGTCTCCACGGCGGAACGGGCCGCGATGACCGCGCCCGGCGCGGCCGACGGCGCTCCCGTGGCCCCGGCCACCTTCCCCGACCTGTTCGCCGCCCGCGTCGCCGCGGCCCCCCGGGCGCCCGCCGTGGACGCCCCCGGGCTGCGGCTCGACTACGCCCGGCTGGACGAGCGGGCTAACCGGCTGGCCCGGCTGCTGATCGCCCAGGGCGCCGGACCGGAGCGGACGGTGGCACTGGTCCTCGGCCGGTCCGTGGAGTCCGTGGTGGCCCAGCTCGCCGTGCTCAAGGCGGGCGCCGCGTATCTGCCGGTCGACCCCGACTACCCGGCGGACCGGATCGCGTTCATGTTCCGGGACGCCCGGCCCGGCGCCGTCCTCACCACGGCCGCCCACCTGCACGCCGTACCGGACACCGGCACCGCGCCGGTGACCGTCCTCGACGACGCGGACGTCACCGCCCGGCTCGCCGCCCTGCCCGGCACGCCCCCGGCCGACGCGGACCGCACCCGCCCGCTGCGGGTGGTCCACCCCGCCTACGTCATCTACACCTCCGGCTCCACCGGCGTGCCCAAGGGCGTGGTGGTCACCCACGCCGGCCTCGCCGACTTCGCGGCCGCCGAACACGAGCGGTTCGACGTCACCCCGGACAGCCGGGTGCTGCAGTACGCCTCACCGAGCTTCGACGCGTCGGTGATGGAGCTGTGCATGACCCTGCTGGCGGGCGCCACCCTCGTGGTGCCCGAGCCGGGCCCGCTGGCCGGCGACCCGCTGGCCGCGGTCCTGGCGGACCGCCGGGTCAGCCATCTGCAGATCCAGCCCGCCGTACTGGCCACGATCGCCCCGGAGGCCGTACCCGGGCTGCGCAGCGTGGCCGTCGGCGGCGACACCGTCTCCGCCGAGCTGGCGGACCGCTGGAGCCGCGGGAGGCGCTTCGTCGTCGCCTACGGCCCCACCGAGGCGACCGTCGCCACCACCCTGTCCCAGCCGCTCGCCCCGGGAGCCGGGGCGCCGCCCATCGGCGGCCCGATCCGGGGCAGCCGGGCCTACGTCCTGGACTCCTCGCTGCGGCTCGTGCCGCCCGGCGTGCCCGGCGAGCTGTACCTGGCGGGCGGCTCGCTGGCCCGCGGCTATCTGCACCGGGCCCCGCTCACCGCCGAACGGTTCGTCGCCGACCCGTTCCATCCCGCGGGCGGACGCATGTACCGCACGGGCGACGTCGTGCGCCGCCGCGCCGACGGCGTCCTCGACTTCGTCGGCCGCGCCGACCAGCAGGTCAAGATCCGGGGTGTCCGCATCGAACCCGGCGAGATCGAGACCGTCCTGGCCCGGCACGCCGACGTCGACCGGGCGGTCGTGGTGGCCCACGAGGCCTCCCCGGGCGTCAGGCACCTGGTCGCCTACGTGGTGCCGGCGGCCGGCCGCCGGCCCGGCGCGGAGGAACTGGCCGCCCACGTGGCCGCCGCGCTGCCGGCCCACATGGTGCCGTCCCTGTTCGTCCCGCTGGACACGCTGCCGCTGACCGTCAACGGCAAACTCGACCGCAAGGCCCTGCCCGCGCCCGAGTTCGGCGCCGCCGAGCCGTCCAGGGAGCCGGCCGGCCCCACCGAGGCGACGCTGTGCGCGCTGTTCGCCGAGGTGCTCGGCGTCGAACGGGTCGACGTCACCGAGAGCTTCTTCGCCGCCGGCGGCGACAGCATCAGCTCGATCCAGCTGGTCAGCCGGGCCCGCGTGGCCGGACTGCGGTTCACCCCGCGTGACGTGTTCGTGCACCGCACGCCCGAGGCCCTGGCCGCGTCCGTGCTGTCCGCGCTGTCCGAGCCGGACCCCGCCGCCGGGCCGTCCGCGGCACCCGGCGACGGCGTCGGCGACGTGCCGCTGACCCCGATCGTCCACTGGATCCGGGAACGCGGCGGTGCCCTGGACCAGTTCAACCAGACGATGTCCCTGCCGGTGCCGCCCGGCGCCGGCACCGGCCTGGTGACGGCCGCGCTGCAGGCCGTACTGGACCACCACGACGCGCTGCGGATGACCCTGACCCGGCTCGGCGACGACTTCGGCTGGTCCCTGAGCACCACCGCGCCCGGCACCGTACGCGCGAAGGACTGCCTGCACCGCGTCGACGCGGCCGCCCTGGTCGCCGCCGGCCTGAGCGAGGAGGAGCTCGACGCCCGCGCGACCGCCGAGATCACCGCGGCCCAGTCCCGGCTCGACCCCGGGGCCGGGGCCATGGTGCGCTGCGTCTGGTTCGACGCGGGCCCCGCCGAGCCGGGCCGCCTCACCGTCGTCGCCCACCACCTGGTCGTCGACGGGGTGTCCTGGCGGATCCTGCTGCCCGACCTGGAGGCCGCCTTCGAGGCGCTCACGGCCGGCCGGAGCGTCACCCTCGAACCCGTCGGCACCTCCTTCCGCGGCTGGGCCCGCCGGCTGACGGAACTCGCCGGACAGCCGGACCGGATGCGGGAACTCCCGCTGTGGCGCGGCATCCTCGACGGCCCCGACCCGCTGCTGACCACCCGCCCGCTGGACGCGGCGCGCGACACTTTCGGCACCGCCGCGCAGCTGAGCGTGCACCTGCCCGCCGAACTCACCCAGCCCCTGCTCGGACGGGTCCCCGCCCTGTTCAACGCGGGCATCAACGACGTGCTGCTGACCGCGCTCGCGCTCGCCGTCGGCGACTGGCGCCGGCGCACCGGACGCGGCGCCGGACAGGACGTCCTCATCGACCTGGAGGGACACGGCCGCGAGGAGATCGCCGACGGGATCGACCTCTCCCGCACCGTCGGCTGGTTCACCAGCCTCTACCCGCTGCGCCTCGACCCGGGCGAGACGGCGTCCGAGGAGGTGTGGTCCGGCGGGCCGGCCGTCGGCCGCGCCGTCAAACGGATCAAGGAACAGCTGCGGGCCCTGCCCGACAACGGGATCGGCTACGGCCTGCTGCGCCACCTCAACCCGCAGACCGCCCAGGTCCTCGGCCGCTACCCGCGGCCCCAGATCGGCTTCAACTACCTGGGCCGGCTCGGCGCGTCCGAGGACGCCTCCGAGCCCGGGCAGCCCGTGATCAACCGCGACCTGTCCGGCGTCGCCGAGGCCGGCATGGCCCTGCCGCACGCCCTCGACCTCACCGCCACCGCCGTCACCCACCCGGACGGGCCCCGGCTGGTCGCCCACTGGATCTGGGCCGGGGAACTGTTCTCGGACGACGAGATCCGCGACCTCGCCGAGGCCTGGTTCCGGGCGCTGGAGGCCCTGGTGCGGCACGCCGAGGGCCCCGGCGCGGCAGGCGGGCTCAGCCCCTCCGACCTCACCCTGGTCCGCCTCGACCAGGACGAGATCGACCGGTTCGAGTCCGCCGCCGGCGGTGTCGCCGACGTCCTGCCGCTCTCCCCGCTCCAGGAAGGACTGCTCTTCCACGCCCTCTACGACGAGCGCGGCAGCGACATCTACACCACCCTCCTCGCCTTCGACCTGCGGGGCGACCTGGACGCGTCCCGGCTGCGGGAGGCCGCCGCCGCGCTGCTGCGCCGGCACGACAACCTGCGGGCCGCCTTCCGTCCCGGCGCCGCCGGCCAGTCGCTCCAGGTCATCCCCCGGACCGTCGACGTGCCCTGGCACGAGGTGGACCTGAGCGGGCTGGACGAGGAGCCGCGCGGTCGGGAACTCGACCGGCTGACCGCCGGGGCGACCGCTGAACGCTTCGATCCGCGCACCGCCCCGCTGCTGCGCTTCACCCTGGTCAGGACCGGCCCGCAGACCCACCGGCTGCTGCTGGCCAACCACCACATCCTGTTCGACGGCTGGTCGGGACCCGTGCTGTGCGGTGAGCTCTTCGAGCTGTACCGGACCGGCGGCGACGACACGGCGCTGCCCCCGGTGACGCCGTACAAGGAGTACCTGGTCTGGCTCGCCGGGCAGGATCGCGCCGCCGCCGAGGAGGCCTGGCGGCAGACCCTCGACGGGGTGGACGAGCCGACCCTGGTCGCGCCCGCCGATCCCGCCCGCGAGCCGGTACGGCCGCACCGGCACCGGCTGGAGCTGTCCGCGTCGGCCACCGCCGCCCTCACCGCGACGGCCCGGCGGCACGGCGTCACCAAGAACACGGTGATCCAGGCCGCCTGGGGCCTGCTGCTGACCGGCCTCACCGGCCGCGACGACGTCATCTTCGGCGAGACCGTCAACGGCCGCCCCGCCGAACTGCCCGGCGTCGAGACCATGGTGGGCCTGTTCATCAACACCCTTCCGGTGCGGGTGCGCGTCGAGCGCGGCGACTCGCTGCTCGACGTGGTGAGGCGGCTCCAGGAGCAGCAGGTCGCCCTGTTGCCGCACAAGTACCTGGGCCTCACCGACATCCAGCGGATCACCGCAACGGCCGCCCTGTTCGACACCTCCACCGAGTTCAGCAACTACCCGGTCGACTCCGACGACCTCCAGGAGACGGCCGGGGACCTCACGGTCGTCGACGCCCTGGTCCAGGACGGCACCCACTACCCGCTCGCGCTCGGTGCCGCGGACAACGGGACGACGGTCGCGCTCACCCTCGACCACCGTCCCGACCTGTTCGACGACGACACCGCCCGCGCCCTGGCCGAACGGCTGCGCACGGTCCTGGAGGAGTTCGCCGCCGACCCCGGCCGCCCGGTCGACACCCTCGACCTGCTGTCCGCCGCCGAGCGGCACACCCTGCTGGTCGAGTGGAACGACACCGCGCGGCAGGTGCCGGCCACCGACGTGCCCGGACTCTTCCGGACCCACGCCGCCCGCACCCCCGACGCCCCCGCCGTCGTCTTCGGCGAGGTCCGTCACGGCTACCGCGAACTCGACGAGCTCACCGACCGGCTCGCCGGGCGGCTGGCCGCGCTCGGCGTCGGCCCGGAGACCCCGGTGGCCGTGCTGATGGAGCGCTCGCAGTGGCTGCCCGTCGCCCTGCTCGGCATCCTCAAGGCGGGCGGCGCCTACGTCCCGCTGCGGGACACCGACCCGCTGCCGCGCCAGCGCCACGTCGTCACCGACACCGGTGCGCCGGTCGTCGTCACCGACACCGCCCTGCGCGCACGCGCCGAGGAACTCGGCATCACCGTGCTCGCCGCCGACGAGGACACCCCCGGCGAGGCGGTGCCCGTCACGGCGCCCCCCGTCACGGCGCTCCCGGACCGGCTCGCGTACGTGATGTACACCTCCGGCTCCACCGGCCTGCCCAAGGGCGTGGAGATCACCCACCGGGACGTCGTCGAACTGGCCGCCGACCGGCGCTGGCAGGACGCCGCACACCGGCGGGTGCTGCTGCACTCCCCGACGGCGTTCGACGCCTCCACCTACGAGCTGTGGGTCCCGCTGCTGAACGGCGGCACGGTGGTCGTGGCCCCGCCGGCGGAGCTCGACGTGGCCGCCCTGGAACGGGTCCTGACCGCACACCGGGTGACCGCGCTCTGGCTCACCGCCGGCCTCTTCCGCCTGGTCGCCGAGGAGGCGCCGGGCAGCCTGGCGGGCGTGCGGGAGGTGTGGACCGGCGGCGACGTGGTGCCGGCGGCGGCGGTGCGCCAGGTGCGCGCGGCCTGCCCGGACACCGTGGTCGCGGACGGCTACGGGCCGACCGAGACGACCACGTTCGCGCTCGGCCACACCCTCGCCGCCGGCGCCCCGGTGCCCTCCCGGATACCGATCGGCCGGCCGCTGGACAACATGCGGGTGTACGTCCTCGACCGCGCCCTGCGCCCGGTACCCGTCGGCGTCGTCGGCGAGCTCCACATCGCCGGCGCCGGACTCGCCCGCGGCTACACCCGGCAGCCGGCACTGACCGCGCAGCGGTTCGTGGCCGACCCCTTCGGTCCGTCCGGCGCCCGCATGTACCGCACCGGCGACCTGGTCCGCTGGACCGGCGACGGCGTGCTGGAGTTCGCCGGCCGGGCCGACGACCAGATCAAACTGCGCGGCTTCCGCATCGAACTCGGCGAGATCGAGGACCGGCTGGCCCGCCACCCGGCCGTCGCCCAGGCCGCCGTCCTGGTCCGCGAGGACCGGCCCGGCGACAAACGCCTGGTCGGCTACGTCGTGCCGGACCGCACCGCCGACCCCGGCCGGACGCTCGACACCGGCGCGCTCAGGGAGCACCTGAGCGGCGAACTGCCCGACTACATGGTGCCGTCGGCGCTGCTCGCGGTGGACACCCTGCCGCTGACAGCGAACGGCAAGGTCGACCGCCGGGCCCTGCCCGCGCCCGACCGCACGGCGGGGACGGAGCGCCGGGCACCGCGCGACGAGCGCGAGGAACGGCTGTGCGTCCTGTACGCCGACGTCCTCGGCGTCCCGGACGTCGGCATCGACGACGGCTTCTTCGACCTCGGCGGGCACTCCCTGCTCGCCACCCGGCTCGTCAACCGCGTCCGCACCGCTTTCGGCGTGGAGGTCCCGGTGCGGGCCGTGTTCGAGGCGCCCACGGTCGCCGCGCTCGCCGCCAGGCTGGCCGACGCGCAGACGGCGCGGCAGCGGCTCGCGCCGGTCGAACGGCCGGCGGCCGTCCCCCTCTCGCACGCCCAGCGCCGGCTGTGGTTCATCGACTCGGTGGAGGACACGGCCGGTTCGTACAACATCCAGCTGGCCGTACGGCTGCTGGGCGAGCTGGACGCGCAGGCACTGCGGGCGGCGCTCGCGGACGTGGTCGAGCGTCACGAGAGCCTGCGCACCGTCTTCCCCGCCGAGGGCGGAGCCCCGCGCCAGCGGATCCTCGCCCCCGGCGAGTACACCCTGGCCCTCGGCACCCGCACGGTCACCGAAGGGGACCTGGACGAGGCCCTCGGCACGGTGGCGGCGGCCGCGTTCGACCTGGCCGCGGACATCCCGCTGCGCGCCGAACTGCTGCGGCTGGCCCCGCAGGAGCACGTACTGGCCCTGGTCCTGCACCACATCGCCTGCGACGGCTCCTCGCTGGCCCCGCTGGCCCGGGACCTCGGCACCGCCTACGCCGCCCGGACGGCGGGCCGTCCGCCCGAGTTCACCCCGCTGCCGGTGCAGTACGCCGACTACGCCGTGTGGCAGCGGCAGTCCCTGGGCGACGACACCGACCCGGACAGCCCCTTCGGACGGCAGCTGGCGTACTGGCGCACGGCTCTTGCCGGCCTGCCGGAGGAACTGCCGCTGCCGTTCGACCGGCCGCGCGCGGCCGGGGCCGGCAACCATGGCGGACGGGTCGACCTCGCCGTTCCGGACGACGTCGCCGAGGGGGTGCACCGGCTGGCCCGGGAGCACGGGGCGAGCCTGTTCATGGTGGTGCACGCGGCCGTCGCGGCCCTGCTGCACCGGCTCGGCGCCGGCACCGACATCCCGCTCGGCACGGTGGTCGCCGGCCGCGGCGACGAGGCCCTGGAGGACCTGGTCGGCTTCTTCGTCAACACGCTGGTGCTGCGCACCGACCTGTCCGGCACCCCCGGGTTCGCGGAGCTGGTGGACCGGGTCAAGACGGCCGACCTGGCCGCCTTCACCCACCAGGACGTGCCGTTCGAGCGGCTGGTGGAGGAGCTGAACCCGGCGCGGGCCCTGTCCCGCAACCCGCTCTTCCAGGTGGCCGTCAGTCTGGAGAACAACGAGGAGGCACGGCTGGAGCTGCCGGGGCTCACCCTGGCACCGCAGCCGACCACGGCGGACATCGCCAAGTTCGACCTGTCCTTCGGCTTCGCCGAGACCGCCGTGGACGGTGCCCCGGCCGGTCTCGGCGGCCAGCTGGAGTACAACACCGCGCTGTTCGACCGCGCCACGGCCGAGGCCGTCGCCGGCCGGCTGGTGCGGCTGCTGGCGGCGGTCGTCGCCGACCCGGCCCGCCCGGTGGCCGACCTCGACCTGCTCTCACCGCGCGAGCGGACCGTGCTGGCCGAGGTCAACGACACCGCCCGGGACCTGCCCCGGGAGACGATCGTCTCGCTGTTCGAGGCACGGGCGGCGGCGACCCCCGACGCCCCGGCGGTCACCGCGGCGGGCGAGACCCTCGACTACGCCGAGCTGGACGCCCGGGCCGACCGGCTCGCCCGCCGGCTCGCCGGCGCCGGGGTCGCCCCGGGCGACCGGGTGGCGGTCCTCCAGGAGCGGTCGATCGACCTGGTGGTCTCCACGCTCGCCGTGCTGAAGGCGGGCGCCGCCTATGTGCCGCTGGACGTCCGCTCCCCGCAGCCCCGGCTCGAACTGATCGTGGAGCGCACCGGCTGCGGAGTCCTCCTCACCGACAAGGCCCTGGCGGGCACGGAGTTCCGGCACGCGGCCCGGGTGCTGGTGGTCGACGCGGACGAGGACGCCGCGGCCGTCGCGGCCTGCGATCCGGCCCCGCTCCGGCTCGGCCTGCACCCCGACCAGCTGGCGTACCTCATGTACACCTCCGGGTCGACGGGAGAGCCGAAGGGGATCGGGATCACGCACGCCAACGTCGTCGCGCTCGCCGCCGACGAGCGCTGGCACACCGGGCACGAGCGGGTGCTGCTGCACTCGCCGTACGCCTTCGACGCCTCGACGTACGAGATCTGGGGGACGCTCCTGGGCGGCGGACTGCTCGTCGTCGCGCCCCCCGGGCAGCTGGACGCGGTGCGGCTGCGCCGGCTCACCGAGGACGAGGGGCTCACCGCGGTGTTCCTCACCACGGCCCTGTTCAACCTGCTCGCCGAGGAGGACCCGGCCTGCTTCGGCGCCCTCGCCGAGGTGTGGACCGGCGGTGAACAGGTGTCCCCGCCCGCCTTCCGGCGGGTGCTCGACGCCTGCCCCGACACCACCGTGGTCCACGTCTACGGGCCGACCGAGGCGACGGTGTACGCCACCTGTGTGCCGCTGCGCGGCTCCGCCCGGGTGGGCCGCAGCATTCCGATCGGCCGCCCGATGGACAACACCCGGGCGTACGTCCTGGACGAGCGGATGCGGCCGGTGCCCACCGGTGTGCCCGGCGAGCTGTACCTGGCCGGAGCCGGCACCGCCCGCGGGTATGCCGGACTGCCGGCGATGACCGCGGAGCGGTTCGTGGCCGACCCGTTCGGCGCGGTGGGCGAGCGGATGTACCGCACCGGTGACGTGGTGCGCTGGGACGCCGAGGGGTACCTCGACTTCGTCGGGCGGGCGGACCACCAGGTGAAGATCCGCGGCCTGCGCATCGAGCTCGGTGAGATCGAGTCCGCCCTGCGCGGCCAGCCGCAGGTCGCCCAGACCCTGGTGACCGTGCGGGAGCCGCGTCCCGGTGACAAGAAGCTCGTCGCCTACGTCGTCCCGCAGCCCGGGGCGGACACCGCGGGACTGCGGGACCTGGTCGCGCGGCAACTGCCGGACTACATGGTCCCGTCCGCGTTCGTGTACCTCTCCGAGCTGCCGCTGAACGCGAACGGGAAGGTCGACCGCGCGGCCCTGCCCGACCCGGACTTCTCGGCGTCGGCCCAGGGCCGCGGGCCGCGCGACCCACGGGAGGAACTTCTGTGCCGGCTGTGGGCCGAGGTGCTCAGGCTGGACCGGGTCGGCATCGACGACAACTTCTTCGAACTCGGCGGCGACAGCATCGTCTCCCTCCAGCTCACCAGCCGGGTCCGGGCCGTGTTCGGCGTGGACCTGTCCAACCGGGCCGTCTTCGAGGCGCCCACGGTGGCGGCGATGACGGACCTGCTGAGCGCCGGCGGACGCCGGGACGACTCCTTCGACGTGGTCCTGCCGTTGCGGACCGGAGGGGACGCCGCCCCGCTGTTCTGCCTGCACCCGGTCGGCGGTGTCAGCTGGATGTACTCCGGCCTGATGCGGTACGTCGACGGCGCCCACCCGGTCTACGGCATCCAGGCCCGCGGCCTCGCCCGCGAGGAGCCACTGCCCGCCTCCGTGCCGGAGATGGCCGACCACTACGTGGAGCGGATCCAGGAGGTCCAGCCGTCCGGCCCGTACCACCTCCTGGGCTGGTCGATGGGCGCGATCCTCGCCCACGAGGTGGCGGCCCGGCTCCAGGCGCGGGGGGAGCGGGTCGGACTGCTGGCCAACCTCGACCAGGTGCCGATGAGCGCGGAGGAACTGGGCGGCGAGTACGTCGCCGCGGACGAACAGAAGGTCCTTTTGGCCCTGCTGGACTTCGTGGGCCGCGACCCCCGCACGCTCGGGGCGGGACCGCTGGTGCACGAGGAGGTCATGGCGGTGCTGCGGGCGGAGGGCAGCGCGCTCGCCACCTTCGACGAGGAGCACATCCTGCGGATCGGCGCCGTGAACAACAACAACTGGTCCCTGACGGTCGGCTACGAACCGGCGGTCTTCGACGGTGACGTCCTGCTCCTCGTCGCCACCCGGGACGAGGACGAGACCCCGCAGGCCAAGAAGGACCGCTCGGTCACCAGGCTGCGGCGGTTCGTCACCGGGGAGGTGGAGGTGCGGGAGATCGACTGCGAGCACCGGCAGCTCCTGCAGGCCGGCCCGGTGGCCGAGGTCGGCCGGATTCTCCAGGAGCGGCTCCGGGCCCCCGCCGAGGGCTAGTCCGGGCGCTCCGGGCGCCCAGGGGCCGCCGCGGACAGCGGCGGCGGTCCCCGCCGCCGTACGACCGGTCCCGGCGCCGTCCGCCTCGCGAGCGGGCGGCGCCGGGCCGTCGTGCTGCCGCCGTCCGGTTCCCCGCCGCCGGGCTCCTCGCCTTCCGGATCTCTGCCGATCGGCAGATGTGCCGACGCGGCCCGCCCGCGATGCTGAACACAGAACACACGAGGAGGCAGCGTCATGACACAGGCCACCGACAACGCGTCGTTACGGCGGCAGGCCGGCCCTGGGGAACCGGAGCGCCGAGAGCCGGACCGGCCCGCCCGGCCCACCCGGATCGGACTCGCGGCCTTCCTCGCCCTGCTGTGCTACGGGCTCGCCCACACCTACTGGGCCCTCGGCGGCGGCGGTTTCCCCTTCGGCGCCGACGACGCCAACCCGGAGTACTCGGCCTTCGAGCACGTCGGCCGGGACCAGCTGGCCCCGTGGCTCGCGGCCGGCTTCCTGGCCGCCGCCGCGGTGGCCCTGCTGCTCGCGCTGCCGGGCCGCCGCCGGATCCCGACGCCGGTGCTGCTCGGCGCCACCGGCCTGTGCGTCGCCGCGGTCTTCTGCACGCTCGCCGACTTCCGCATCCTCGGCAACCTCGCCTACGTCTTCATGCTGCGGTTCAGCGCCATCAACTGGTCGGTCGTCAACCAGGTGTTCGCGGTCGGCTCGGTGGGTCTCCTGGCCGCCGCGGCCGTCGCCTACCAGCGCCGGACCGGCGGTGCCTGCGTACGCTGCGGACGCACCGACGAGGGCGGGGAGTGGACCTCGCCGGAGTCCGCCGCCCGCTGGGGCCGCAAGGCCGCCTACACCGCCGTCGTCGTCCCCCTGCTGTACGCCAGCACGCGCTGGGCCTGGGCCCTCGGCTACCCCCTCGGCATCTCCGACGAACTGTGGGAGGAGGGCAAGGAGGACCACCTGTGGATCTTCGGTGCCGCCCTCGCCACCATGGGCGCGCTCGGTTCGCTGCTCACCCTGGGCCTGGTGCGGCGCTGGGGCGAGGTCTTCCCGCGCTGGGTGCTGGGGCTGCGGGGCAAGCGGGTGCCGCCGGCCCTGGCCATCGTGCCGGCCTCGCTCGTCTCCGTGATGGTCACCATCGCCGGGATCATGTACATCCGCCTGCACCTCACGGGCTCCTTCGACAACGAGAAGGACGACTGGGGCGCCACGGTCCCCGAGACGGTCTGGCCGGTGTGGGGCATCGCCCTGGCGGCCGCCACGCTCGCCTACTACTTCCGGCGGCGCGGGGAGTGCAAGCGCTGCGGCCGGGGATGAACACCGCACGGCAGGGCCCGGAACCGGAACACCGGTTCCGGGCCCTTTGTGCGGACGGCTCCTTTTTTTGCGGACAGCTCCTTTTGCGGCCGGCTGCTTTCCGTGGGTGCTCCTGTGAATTCGTTGATGTGGCATTGAGGCGCCGTACGCCGGACTTATTGAATCGGGTTTCCCGGAATCACGAACGGTCCGGGACCGCACACCATCAGGAGGCGCAGAATGAGGAAGCTCGTGCACGCGATCGGGGCCGGCGCGGCCGGACTCGCCCTGCTCGGCGGTCTCCAGGGCACGGCGCGGGCCGCCGAGGGCGGTGCCGCGGCGTCCGTCCCCGGCTGCGTGGTGGGCAAGCCCGTCTACATGGTCACCGTGGGTGCCTCGATCACCAACAACTGCACCACCACCCAGCAGGTGAACGTGGAGTACACCAGGGGCGGCGTGACCTACGTCCCGGACAAGTGCCACACCGTGGCGCCGGGCACGACGGTCACCACCAGCGAGCCCTTCTGGCTGGCCGACCGCTATGTGGGGCTCATCCCCTGCTGATCCGGCACACACCTCGGCCCGGAACCGGTCACCCGGTTCCGGGCCGACGTACGTGCCGGGGACGCGGCCGGTCAGGACGCCCGGCGGAAGTTGCGGATCGCCAGCGGCGCGGTGACCAGCACGAGCACCCCGCAGGCGGCCAGCGTGGCCAGCACGGTGCCGGTCGCGGGTTCGCCGAGCGCGAGGTCGCGGGCCGCCGTGATGGCGTGGGACATCGGGTTGACCTCGGCGAAGCCCTTCAGCCAGCTCGGCAGGCCCTCGGCCGGGACGAAGGCGTTCGAGGCGAACAGCAGCACCATGTTCACCATGCCGCCGATCGGCTGGAGCGCCTCCGGGCGGCGCAGCCAGGCGGACAGGGCCATGAACACCCAGCCGAGGGACCAGCCGAGCACCACCGCGACCAGGACCGCGCCGAGCGAGCCGAGCAGGCCGCCGGCCGGACCGAAGCCGAAGACCAGGGCGGCGGCCGCCAGCATGACCAGCATGTTGACCACGTTGAGCACGGTGTCGGCGATGCTCCTGCCGATCAGGACCGACGCGGTGTTGATGGGCATCGCCTTGAAGCGGGCGATGATGCCGTTGTTCATCTCGGTGGTCAGGGCCACCCCGGACTTCAGGGCCGCGCTGATCGAGCCGGTGACGAGGAAGGCCGGCAGCAGGTAGTCGATGTAGCTGACGCCCGGGGGGAAGGCGGAGGTCTGCGAGACGCTCTTGAAGACCTGGCTGAACACGGTCAGCATCAGGATCGGTTCCAGGATGCCCGGCAGCACCAGGGAGGGGTCCCGCAGCGCCCGCAGCGACCGGCCGGACAGGACGGATATCTGCCGGAGCAGGCCGGCTCCGCCGTACTGCTCGGGCGGCGCGGGCGCGGGCGCCGACGGCGTCGTCTGGTGGGTGGTGAGGGTCATCGGGACATCCCTGCCTAGCGTCCGGTGGAGTGGTTCAGGGTCATGTACACGTCGTCCAGCGAGGGTTCGGAGAACGCGAGGCCGGTCAGCTCCACCTTCGCGTCGTCGGCCGCCCGCACGATCCGGGCCAGGTCGGTGGAGTCGGTCACGGGCATGGTCAGCACCAGGCCGTTCTCCTCGTGCGCCGGGACGAGACCGGCCCCGCGCAACGCCGCCACGGCCCGGGAGCGGTCCTCGGCGTCGCGCACGGTGACCGACACCGAACGCCGTCCGACCCGGCTCTTGAGTTCCTCGGCCGTGCCCGAGGCGATGACCCGGCCGGCCGCGAGCACCGTGATCGCATCGGCCAGGACGTCGGCCTCGTCGAGGTACTGGGTGGTCAGCAGGACCGTGGTGCCCTCCCGGACCAGCCGTTTGACCACGCTCCACAGGGCCCGGCGGGCCGCGGGGTCGAGGCCGGTGGTGGGCTCGTCGAGGAAGATCACCTCCGGCCGGCCGACCAGGCTGGCCGCCAGGTCCAGGCGTCGGCGCATCCCGCCCGAGTAGTCCTTCGTCTTGCGGTCCGCGGCGTCGGTGAGCGAGAAGAGGTCGAGCAGTTCCTCGGCGCGCTCCGCGGACCGGGCCCGTGAGGCGCCCAGCAGCCGGGCGATGAGCACCAGGTTGGCGCGGCCGGACAGGGTCTCGTCGACGGCCGCGTACTGGCCGGTGAGCCCGATGCGGCGGCGCACCTCCTCCGGCTGCCGGGTGACGTCGAGCCCGGCCACCTTCGCCCGCCCCGCCGTCGGCAGCGAGAGGGTGCTCAGGATGCCGACGAGCGTGGTCTTCCCGGCGCCGTTGTGCCCGAGCAGCCCCTGCACGGTGCCCTGCGGCACGGCCAGGCTCACCCCGTCCAGGGCATGCGCCGAACCGTAAGTCTTCGTGACGTCCGAGACGTCGATCATCAGGGTGTCCATGGAATTCCCTCCGCACGATTCCGGAAGCCCACTGCCGGTCGTCGGGCGGTGTTTCAGGGATGACCGAAAGGGACCACATGGGCCGTCACCTACAGGCGTACGGTAGCCCTGGATCCGGGAATTCCCGAGGCGGCATCAGAACTCTCGAACTGGTATTGCGCGCCCCTTCGGAACCGGTATTTTTCGGCGGGTACGGTCAACGCGCGGCGGCGGAGCGGGCGGGCCGTCGCCTCAGCCCACCGGCAGCACCGCCGTCACCCGCCAGCCGCCGTCCCCGTCGCCGCCGAAGTCGAGACGCCCGCCCAGTGCCCCGACCCGTCCGGCGAGCCCCTCCAGACCCGTGCCGCCGCGCCGCCCGCCGTCACCGAGCCGGCTCCCCGGTTCGGTCAGGGACGGGGCGCTGTTGGCCACGGTCACCGTGAGCACCTCGTCCGGGCCGTCGAGGCCGGGCCGCACGGACACGCGGACCAGGGGAGCGGCCGCCGCATGGCGCCGGACGTTGGTCAGGGCCTCGACCACCACCCGGTGGGCGGTGCTGGCCACCTCCCGGGGCACCCGTGCGGCCTGCTCGGCCGAGAGGTCGATGTCCATCCGTACCTCGGTCCGCCCCGCCTCCCGGAACCGTTCGACGACGTCCACGATGTCGGCGAGCCCGTAGGCCTGCGGTGCGCCCTCGCCCGGTCCCTCGCCCGGCCCCGCGGCCGGACCGCTGGAGTCGTCCAGCATGTGCACCGTACGGTCCATGGAGCCGAGGGCCTGGAGCCCGGCGGCCTCGATCTGTTCCAGGATCGGCAGCACCTTCTCCGGCTGGTCCGCGCCGATCACCTGTGCCGCCTGCGCGAGCACCACGATGCCCGACACGTCGTGCGCCACGAAGTCGTGCAGATCGCGCGCCAGGTGGAGCCGCTGGCTGCGGCGGGCCTCGTGCACCGACCGCACCCGCCGTGCCTCCAGGGCGCGCAGCCAGCCCCCGACGGCGGCCGCGGCGACCGCGCCGAGCGCGAAGAACGCGCTCTGCGCGGCCGTCTCCAGCAGGGTGTCGGGCACCTGGAGACGCAGGATCGCGGTCGACGCGGCGAGACCCAGCGCGGTGGCGGTCACCGTGGCCCACCGGGGGATCGCGTACCGCACGACCAGGCAGACCAGCAGCAGTTCGGCGGCGATCTCCACCAGGGTGACCAGTCCGGTCGACTGCCGTTCGGCCGGCGGCCGGCCGAGCACCGTGCCCAGCGCGGAACTCACCGCCACCACGGCGGCCGTCGCCGCCACCGGGACCCGGCCGCGCAGGCCGGCCGTGACCAGGGTGCCCAGCACCGCCACGGCCATCGGTACCGTCGCCCGCCAGCCGGCCGTCGGGCCGGCGACCAGCCCGGCCGCCACCACGCCGGTCCCCAGGGCCGCGCAGACCGGGCGCAGCACCCGCCGGTGGAGGTCTTTCCCGGTGTTCGAGCCCAGCGCCGCCATCCCGCAGATTCTAGGCCCGGCGGATCAACCCGGCCGGGCCGCCGGTCAGTTGGACCGGCGGACCGGTGGGATTCAGCCGTTCCCGGTGAGGGTCACCCGGGCCTCGGGGGCCCAGCCGTGCAGGTCGAGGAGCCGTCGCACCTCCTCGCTCGACGACTGGTCCACGAGCAGCTCCACCAGGCCGCTGGGCTGGTCCACCGCGTGCTCGATGCTGACGTCCTCGATGTTGACGCCCGCCCCGCTCACCGCGGCGAACAGCCGGGCCAGCGCGCCCGGCTGGTCCGGTACGGCCACCGGGACCGTGACCTGCTCGGCGGGGCGGGTGCCGTGCTTGCCCGGGACCCGCGCGCAGCCCCGGTTGCCGCGCCGCAGCACCTCGTCCAGGCCGACGGCGGCCTCCTCGCGCACCCCGTCGTCCGGGCTGCCCAGACCGCGCAGCGCGCGGACCGTCCGGCCGAGGTCCTCGGCACAGGCCTCCAGGACGTCGGCCACCGCGTCGGCGTTGGCCTCCAGGATGTCGCCCCACAGGGCGGGCTCGCCCGCCGCGATCCGGGTCATGTCCCGCAGCCCCTGCCCGGACACCCGCACGTACTCGGCGTCCGCCCCCTCCAGCCGGGCCGCCATCATCGAGGAGACCAGATGAGGGGCGTGCGAGGTGAGGGCCACCGCCCGGTCGTGGGCGGCGGCGTCCATGATGACCGGCGTACCGCCGCACAGGGACACCAGTTCCAGTCCCTGGTTGAGGGCCGGGCGGGTGGTCGCGGGCGAGGGGGTCAGCACCCACAGCCGGCCCTCGAAGAGATCGGCGCGGGCGGCCAGCGGCCCCGAGCGCTCCGAGCCGGCCAGCGGATGCCCGCCGACGTAGTGCGCCGGGTCCCCGCCCGCCAGCAGCACACCGTCGTACGGGCGTACCTTGACGCTGGCGACATCGGTGTACGCGTGCGCGAGCCCCCGCTCCTGACAGCGCGCGAGCACCGGGCCGACCTGCGTCGGCGGCACCGCGAGCACGGCGAGGTCCACCGGCGCGCCGGGCGCCGCGAGCGAACCGGCGCCCAGCGCCTCCGCGGTCCGGGCGGCCGTGGTGTCCGCGTCGTCCAGGAACACCGCCACGCCCCGCCGGCTCAGCGCCAGGGCGACGGAGGTGCCGATCAGCCCGGTCCCGATGACGGCGGCGGTCCTCATGCGGTCCGTCCCGTCGGCTCGGCGCGGGAGCCGGCCGGCGCCGTCCTGGCCCGGACGAAGCGGGCGAGGCGGGCCACGCCCTCCTCGATCTCCGCGTGGCCCAGCGAGCTGAACGACAGCCGGATCGCCCGGTCGCCGCCGCCCGCCGGATGGAAGTACGACATCGGCGTCCAGATGACCCCGTACTCCCGTGCGGAGTCGAGCAGCGCGTCGTCGTCCGCGGCGAACGGCACCCGCAGGGTGAGGAAGAACCCGCCGGCCGGCCGGTTCCAGCTCACCTTGGAGGCGGCGCCCGGCTCCTGGGGGAAGTGCCGGTCGAGCGCGCCGAGCAGCACCCCGAGCGCCTCGCCGTAGTGCTTGGCGGGCACGGCGTTGAACTCGGCGAGACTGCCGTCGCACGCCAGCAGCGCGCCCGCGACGGCCGCCTGGCTCAGCGGCGGGGTGTTCACCGTGACCATGCTCTTGATCTTCGCCAGTTCGTCCGCGAGGAGGCCGCCGGCGCCCGACGCGTCCACGACCGGCTGGTCCGCGACGGCGAACCCGATCCGGGCGCCCGGGAAGACCGTCTTGGAGTACGAGCCCAGGTGCACGACCCGGCGTTCACGGTCGAGCGACTTGAGGGCCGGCTCCCGTGGTCCGGCGCTGACCAGCCGGTACGGACTGTCCTCCAGGATCAGGAAGTCGTGACGCGCCGCCAGGTCGAGCAGCCCCTCGCGCGCCGCGCGGGTCAGGGTCGTACCGGACGGGTTGGAATGGTCCGGTACGACGTACAGGGCCCGCGGGCGGCGCCCGAGGGCCCGCTGGGCGAGCACGGCCGCCTCGACGTCGGCGCAGTCGATGCCGTCGGCCCGCTCCTCCACCGGCGCCAGCGGGATGTCCAGCAGCCGGGCGGCGCCGGTGATGCCCACGTAGCAGGGGCTGGCCACCAGCAGGACGTCGTCGGGTCCGGCGAACAGGGCGCGCAGGGACAGCAGCATCGCCTCCTGCCCGCCGACGGTGACGACGATCGACTCCGGCGGGACGTCGATCCCCTCGTCGGTGCGCAGCGAGTCGGCGATCAGCTCACGGATCCGGCCCGCCGTCGGCCCGTACTGGTACAGCGCGGTGCGCACCTCGTCGGCGGAGGCACCCCGGGCGGCGAGGTGGTCGAGGTAGCGCCGGATGTGCCCGAAGAGCTCCTCGGTGTCGAAGAAGCCCTCGTAGGGGCGGCCGGGGGCGAAGGAGACCGCGGCGGGGAAGCGCCCGGCGATCTCGTTGAGGAAGTTCATGGTGTCCAGGACCGGGTCCGAGACACTGGCGTGCAGGTCCTGCCGGCGCAGCACCGTCCGCCGCGCGGCGGACGGGCCGGGCGCCGCGTGCGGGAGCGGCTCGTGCGGCCGTGTCCGCGGGCCGGCGGCGGCGCGTTCCAGTACGCCGGGGCCGGCCGCGGCCACCGACGCGGTGCCGGTGAGGGCCATGGCCTCGGTGAGCCCGTCGACGACCAGTTCCAGGACCTCTTCCGCTCCGTCCCGGCCGCCGGCGGCCAGGCCGTGCAGCACGGGGCGGCCCACCAGGACGGCGTCCGCGCCCAGGGCGAGCGCCGCCAGCACGTCGGCGCCCCGGCGGACCCCGCCGTCCAGGAGGAGCGGCACCCGGCCGTCCACCGCGGCGGCGACCTCCGCCAGCACGTCCAGCGTGGCCGGGGCGCCGTCCAGTTGCCGGCCGCCGTGGTTGGAGACCACCAGGCCGTCCACGCCGGCGGCCAGCGCGCGCACCGCGTCGGCGGCCGTCAGCACGCCCTTGACCAGGACGGGCAGCGCGCTCACCGAACGCAGCCAGGCCACCACCGACCAGTCGAGGGCGGGGTCGAGCTCGGCCCGGGCATGTGCGGCGGGGCAGGCGTGGTCGCCCGGCGGGAGATTGGCCGGCACGATGTGCGGCGGCAGCCGGAACCCGTTGCGTTCGTCGCGCGGCCGGCGGCCGAGCCGCGGGGCGTCGGCCGTGAGCACCAGCGCCTCGAAGCCGGCCCGTTCGGCGCGCTGCACGAGCCGCCGGGTGGTGTCCCGGTCCCGGAAGCAGTACACCTGGAGCCACAGCGGACCGCTCGCGGCCTCGGCGATCTCCTCGAACGCCCGGCCCGCGAAGGTGCTCACCACGAGCGGCAGGCCGGCCGCGCCGGCCGCCCGGGCCGTGGCCGTCTCGCCCTGCGGGTGCATCAGCGTGTGGTACGCCATCGGCGCCACCCCCACCGGCGCGGCCCAGCGGCGCCCCAGGACGGTGGTGCCCGGGTCCGGTTCGCCGACCCCGGCCAGCACCCGCGGGCGCAGCCGGACGCGGTCGAACGCCCGCAGGTTCGCCGCCAGCGTGCGCTCCTCACCGGCCCCGCCCTCGACGAAGTCCCAGACATGGGGGTCGGTCACGGCCCGCGCCCGCTCGGCGACGTCGGCGAGTGTCACCGCGCGGGGCGGTGCGGCGGCGCCGGTGCGGCCGCTCACGCGGCGACCGCCCGGGCCCGCTCCACGGCCTCGTACAGGGCACGGATGTTGGAGCTGCCGAAGCCCTGCGCGCCGTGCCGCTGGATGAGTTCGAAGAAGAGCGTGCGCCGCTCGAAGGGGGAGCGGGTGAACAGCTGGAGCAGGTAGCCCCACTCGTCCAGGTCGGCGAGCACGTTGGTCCGGCGCAGGTCGGCGATCGTCTCGTCGAGCGTGGCGACCCGCTCGGCGAGGGCGTCGTAGTACGTGTCCGGGGTGCGCAGGAACTCCACGCCCCGGGACTCGAACTCCAGGACCGCGGGGACGATCTCGTCCACCATGAACGCCAGGTGCTGGACCCCGGCGCCGCCGTTGCGGACGAGGAACTCGTCGATCTGGCCGGGCTTCCTCGACACGTCGGGCTCGATGATCGTGAAGGTGATCCCGGCGGACGGGCTGCGCACCACGACCGAGTCCATGGCCTGCTCGCCGACGGAGACGTACTCGCTGTAGTACTGCTCGAAGCCGAACCCGTCGAGGTAGAAGCGGACCGTGTCGCGCAGCGTCCCGGCCTCCAGGCACACCGCGACGTGGTCGAGCGAGTTCAGCGCGGGCGCCGCGGTGAGAGGCGCGGGACCGCGGGCGGTCCACTCGCGACCGGCGGGCAGGCGGGCGGGGGCGCCCACGGGACGCCGGACCAGGGTGTGGCGGACGGCCCCGAAGCCGGAGACGACCGGGGCGTCGGGAGCGTGGCCGGGCAGCGCGCGGGCGCCGGCGGCCAGCGCGGTGTCCCGCACCGCGAGGGGGTCCGCGCAGGCGAACGCGAGGTCGGCGACACCGTCGCCGTGGGCGGCGAGGAACGCGCCGGCGGCCGGCCCGGAACTGACCACGAGCCGGACACCGCCCTGTTCCAGCAGCACCGAGTCGAGGCCGTCCGCGGTGCCGCGCGCGATCTCGTGGAAGCCGAACGCGGAGCGGAAGTAGGCGGTGGTGCCCCGAGAATCGGCGGTGTAGATCTCGATGTACTCGACGTCGTATGCGGTCACTATGCATCTCCGTTTTCTGGCAGCTTCCTGAAAACCGGACCACGGGTCATGGCCGGATATCTGGCGCAGCATCTCCGCAGTGTCATTTAGCTGCCATCGGGCGGCTTTTTTCGAGGCTGCATCGAAAATTTCTCTAGGCTGTCCGGAGTGTGAGCGAAGTGATGTCCCGGGAGGAGACCGAGGTGTCCGAAGAATCTGGTTACGGACTGGCCCGCATGCTGCCGGAATGGCATTTCAGGGAGCTGCACACCATTCCGGTTCCCGGTACCCGGGCGGAGGTCATGCGGGCCGTGCACGCGACGACCTGGTCCGAGGCTCCGCTGGCCCGCGCGCTGGTCGCCCTCACCCGGGCCGACGTGTCGGCCGAGCGCCGCATCGTCCCCGACTTCCTGGCCGGCATGGGGGAGGTGGTGCCGGGCGGCGAGGACGAGTTCCTCTTCGTCGGAGCGCAGTCCCCGGGCGACGCGCCCCGGCCCGCCGGCAGCCTCTATGAGATCGTCACCGGCTGCCAGGATCCGGGGATCCTGAAGATCGGCATGAACGTGCGGGTCGCGGACGGCGTCCTCAGCACGGAGACCCGGGTCTTCGCCACGGACGAGCGGACCCGCCGCAGGTTCGCGCCCTACTGGTATCTCATCGTGTTCGCCAGCGGTCTCACCCGTAAGTCCATGCTGCGGGCCATCCGCAACCGGGTCGTACGGGAGACGACGAGTCCCTGACCCGCCAGGCGGCCCCGGGGCGCGTGGCTCGCCCGGCCCGCCCTCGCCCCGGTCGCGCGCTCACGCCGGGACGTGGAACGCCGTCAGGTGCCGGGGCAGACCCCGCCGGACCGGCGAGGCGCGGAAGCGGCCGCCGGTGAGACGGGTCGGCGTCACCGCGCCGGTGGACAGCGCGTGCCAGGCGTCCACGGCCGTGCCGTCCAGGTCGTCGTCCTCGCCGGCCGGCCCCCGCAGCGGTGCCCGGACCACGTCGCCCGGCCGGTACCGCCAGGAACCGGCGGCCCGCAGGTCCGCCCGGAACACCTCCAGCGCGCGCCGCTCGCCCCTTTCCCGTACCGCCGCGCCCGGCGAGGCCGCGCAGCGCGGTCGGGGCGTCGTCGGGCAGCTCCGCCCCGTCGCGCGCGAACGGCTCGGTGTGCCGGGCCTCCCTGCCGGGGCAGGAGGACCGGGCCGGCTCGGTGTTCTCGGGCAGCACGCGGGCCCAGGGCCGGAAGCGTGCCGTACCGCCGCCGCGGCGGCTCAGGCGGGACAGGGTGTGCGGGGCCCCGGGGCGGGGCAGTGGCCGGGTCTGTGCCTTCAGCGGCTGGATCAGTGGCTGGATCAGTGGCTTCAGCGGCCGGATCCGCGGCCCTGTCTGCGGTGGTATCCGTGGCCCGGTCATCCGGACTCCTCTCGGGGCCGTGGAAAGGGCATCGGGGAACGTACCGGCAGCCGCCGCGCGGCGCAGTCGGCGGCCAGAAATCTTCGATGGCCCGCGGATGACCCTGGGTAGTCAGGAAGGCCGTGGGAGTGACCGCCCGTCGGATCGGCGGCCGGCGAGGGCCCCGCCCGCCCCTTTTCGCCGCGGGTTGTGCCCCTGCGGGACGGCCGCCGGAAATCCCGCAACGCGTTATTCAATTCTTCTCATTGCAAACCCTCGAACGTCCGGTCGGACCAGTTTCCGTGAGGCCTTGTCGGCGTGATTCCCCGCTGCCTAGAGTCGAGCCGAAATGGGTGACAGGCCCGGAAGGGAAGAGTGCGATGGTCAATCCGTTCGAGGATGACAATGCCGAGTACTACGTGCTCGTGAACGAGGAGGGGCAGTACTCCCTCTGGCCCGTATTCGCCGAGATTCCGGCGGGCTGGGACAGGGCGCACGGCGCCGCCCCCCGCCAGGAATGCCTCGACTACGTCGAAGAGCACTGGACGGACATGCGTCCGCGCAGCCTGGCAGCCGCCATGGACGCGCCGGCGTCCTGACATCCCCCGCACGCGACCGAACCACCTAGGAGAAAACGAAAAATGTCGATCCTTGCCGAAGACCGCCGCGCCGCAGTCAGGGAAATAGTCTGCGACATTCTCGAGCTCGAGGATGGCGAGGTGACCGACACCAGCCTCTTCATCGACGACCACGGGGCCGACTCGCTGCGCGCCATCGAGATCCTCGCGTCCCTGGAGAAGGAGTTCGGCATCACCATCGACCAGTCCGAACTGGCCGAGATGATCAACCTGGAGGCGGTCTACACCGTCGTCGCGAAGGCGCCCGTCCGCTGACCGAGTCACCGCTGAGCCGATCCGAAGGTTGAAGGGGAAAAAGCATGTCCTCAACACGCCCTGGCGTGGGAACCGGGAAACGCCGCGTGGTTCTCACCGGCTTCGGAGTGATCTCCAGTATCGGCACCGGAGCCGAGGAGTTCACCGACAGCCTGCGGGCCGGCCGCAGTGGTGTCAGCCCCATCTCGCTGTTCGACGTCGAGGGCTTCGCCCACGTCAACGGCTGCGAGGTCAAGGGGTTCGACCCCGAGCAGTGGATCTCCCGCACTCCGGTGGGCGAACTGGGCCGCGCCAGTCGCTTCGCCGTCGCCGCGGCCGTGATGGCCGTCCGGGACGCTGGTCTGGATCCCGCGGAACTCGCCGGCCGACGGGGACTGATCTCCGTCGGCACCACGGACGGCGAGTCCTACGAACTGGACCAGCTGGTGGCCGCCGAGCTCGCCGACGGGCCCGAGCACATGGACCCGGAGATCGTCCGGCGGGTCTCGGCGGCCCGGCTCTCCACCGCCATCGCCCAGGAACTGGACCTGACCGACGTCGAGGCCCCCACCATCGCCACCGCCTGCTCCGCCGGCAACTACGCGATCGGGTACGGCTTCGACGCGGTCGGCTCGGGCGAGGTGGACTTCGCCCTGTGCGGAGGCGCGGACGCGATGTGCCGCAAGACCTTCACCGGTTTCTACCGGCTCGGCACCATCGCCCCCGAGTACTGCCAGCCCTTCGACGCCGACCGCAAGGGCATCCTCACCGGCGAGGGCGCCGGCGTCCTCGTCCTGGAGAGCCTGGACTCCGCGCTCGCCCGGGGCGCCACCATCTACGCCGAAGTCCTCGGCTACGGCCTCAACTGCGACGCGTACCACCAGGTCGCGCCCAACGGCGACAGCGTCGCCCAGTGCATGAGCATCGCCCTGGACAACGCCGGAGTGAAGCCCGCCGAGGTCGACCTGATCTCGGCCCACGGCACCGGCACCAAGGCCAACGACATCACCGAGGCCGCCGCCATCCGCAGCGTCTTCGGCGACGCCACCCCACGCACCATCTCGCTGAAGTCGATGCTCGGCCACACCATGGGCGCCGCCAGCGCGCTCGGCGCCATCGCCTGTGGCCTCGCCATCACGCACGGCTTCATCCCGCCGACCATCAACCACCACCGCACCGACCCGGAGTGCGACATCGACTGCGTGCCCAACCACGCCGTCGACGCCGACCTCCGCGTCGTGCAGAACAACGGGCTCGCCTTCGGCGGCAACAACGCCATCGTGATCCTCGGCAAGTACGACGGGGACGGTGACCCCCGGTGACGTACCCCATCGTCGGGACCGGCGCGGTGGCCTCCATCGGCGCCGACCCGGAGGAGATATTCGCCGCCCTGTGCGCCGGGCGCAGCGGCCTCGCACCGCTGCGGGCCTTCGACCCCTCCCGCTACACGGCCCAGCAGCTCTTCGAGATCGACGACCGGCAGGCCGAGGGCGTCGACGAACCCGGGCGGGCCACCCGCTTCCTCGTCGAGGCGGTCCGGCAGGCCGTCGAGGACGCCGGACTGGGCCCCGCCGAGCTGGCGGGGATCCCGGTACTCGTCGGCACCGGGCTGCGCGAGCTGCGCACCCTGGAACTGTGGTGGCGCGACGGCGTCCCCCTCGACGCCGACGGACTGCACTTCGCGAACGCGCTGCGGCGCCGGTTCGGCAGCGTCGACACCCACACCTTCGCCGGTGCCTGCTCGGCCTCCCTCTACGCGCTGGCGCTCGCCTGGGACCTGCTGGAACAGGGCGAGGCGGAGACCGTCGTGGTGGCCGGCTGCGACGTGGTCACGGAGAGCATGTTCGGCCAGGCGGACCGGGTGCAGTTCGACCCGCCGCCCGCCGTGCGCCCCATGGACCGGGCCCGTCAGGGCACCATCCTGGGCGAGGGCGCCGCGGCCGTCGTCCTCACCCGCTCCGCCCCCGCCGGCCGCCCGGTCCGCGGCCGGCTCGAGTCGGTGGCCGTCAACTGCGACGCCCACCACCAGACCGCCCCCGACGAGGCCGGCGTGGAGGCGGCCGTCCGCGCGGCGCAGCGGCAGGCCGGCGTCACACCCGCCGACATCGACCTGGTCCTGCTGCACGCCACCGGCACCCCGCTCAACGACCGTACGGAAGCCACCGTGACCGCCCGCGTCTTCGACGGCGCCCGGCCGGCGCTCACCGGCATCAAGTCGCTCACCGGACACACCTCGGGCTCGGCCGGCCTGCTCAGCCTGATCGTGGCGCTGCGCTCGCTGCAGACCGGCCTGGTGCCGCCCGTCGCGGGACTGACCGACCCGCTGCCCGAGGGCGCGGGACTGCATCTGGTGACCGGCGAGCCGTACGCCGCACCGCTGCGCCTGGCCCAGGTCAACAGCTTCGGCTTCGGCGGCGTCAACGCCGTCGCCCTGGTCGGAGGTGCCGCGTGACACCCGCCGTCACCGGCGTCGCCGTGGCCCTGCCCGGTGCCGCCGGTCCCAGTGCCCTGCTGCGGCCCGCGGTCACCGGGGCCGACCCGGTGGACACCACCGTGCTGACCGGCCGCAAGGGCCAGCGCTTCAAGGACCGGGCCACCCGGCTCGGACTGCACCTGGCGCACGCCGCGCTCACCGACGCCGGACTCCTCGACGAGGAGGGCACGATCACCGTGCCCGGCGACCGGATCGGCGCCGTCGTCAGCTCCAACCTCGGCAACGCGGACACCGTGTGCCGGGCGGTGGAGACCATCGCCAAGGAGTCCGCCGGCGCCCTCAGCCCGATGGACACCCCCAACGCCTCCAGCAACATCATCGCCTCGGAGACCGCGATCCGGTACCGGCTGCGCGGCCCCAACCTGACGGTGTGCAACGGACGCGGCTCCGGCCTGGACGCCGTCCGCTGGGCCGCGCTGATGCTCCGCTCCGGGCGCGCCGACCACATGCTGGTGACCGGCGTCGAACCGGACAACGAGGTGACCCGCCGGCTCGTCGGCGGCCCGGTCGCGGACGGCGGCGCCGCCCTGGTGCTCAGCCGTACGCCCACCGCCGCGGTGCCCCGGGCCCTGCTCGGCCCGGTCCTGCGCACCGGCCGGCCGAGCGACACGGTCCGCGAACTGACCCGCCGGACCCCCGCCGGCGAGCTCTGGCTCACCGGCGACGGCGAAGGTGACGGCGACGGTGACCTCCGGCGCACGGACGGCGGCGGGGGCGGCCTGCGGCCCGTCGTCGGGGACCGGCCGCCGTTCGACGCCGGGACCGGCACCCCCGGCGCCGCGGCCCCGACGGTCGCGCGGCGGCTCGCCCTGACCGGCTGGGGCGAACTGTCCGGCGCCCTCGGAGTGGTGCAGTGCGCCGCCGCCGCCGGCTGGTTCGCCACCGGCCGCACCGCCCCGGTGTACGCCCTGGCCGGCACCGCGGGAGCCGTCCTGTACCCCCCGGAGCGCACCTCATGACGCACGTGGTCCTGTTGCACGGGCTCGCCAACAACGAGGGCATCTGGGCCCCGCTCGCCGCCCACTGGCGCCCCGGTGTCACCGTGCACGCCCCCCGGCTGCCCTGGCACGCCGGCGGGATCGCCGACTGGCGCCACGAGACCGACTCGCCGGCGCGGCTGCACGAGGTGCTCGACGCCCTGCCCGGCGGCCCCGGCGTGGTGGTCGCCCACTCGTTCGGCTCGATGGTCCTGCTCGCCCTGCTCTGCGAGCGGGCGGCGGCCGGCCAGCCGCTGGACCTGCCCGGCGTCGTCCTGGTCAACCCCTTCTACCGCGGCGACGCGGACGACTTCCACTGGAACATGATCGCGCCGACGCTGGACGACTTCCCGCGCACCATGGCCGAGTCCGTCAGACTGCGCACCCCCGGCCACCCCATCGAGGAGGAGCGCCTGGCCGACATGGCCCGGCGCATGACCGAGTGGATCGGACCGTACGGCTGGCTCCGGTTCTTCGACACCTACCTGCGCACCCCGCTGCTGCGCGTCGACCTCGTCGGCACCCCGGCCCTGGTCGTCGGCTGCGAGGACGACCGCTCCGCGCCCGTCGACCACGCCCGCGAGCTCGCCGCCCGGCTGCCCGCCGGACAGGCGCTGACCGTGCCCGGCTGCGGCCACTTCCCGATGCTCGAACGGCCCGCCTGGCTCGCCGCCACGGTGCACGACTTCCTCGACCGGATCCCGGACCACGCGGCGCCCCCGGCGCTCTCGCCGTCGGCCCGTGCCTGAACCCGCCGCCCCTCCCGGTCTGTCCGACCCCCTACGCCCCGACACGAAGGAGTCCGTGATGGACCCGACGTCCCATCCCGCCGTGACGGCGCTGCTTCAGACGCCGACGACAGTACGGCTGCGCCCCCTGTTCGAAGGCAACAACATCAGCTTCGCCATCGGCTTCAAACACATCAACTACGTGGCGGAGGCGGCGGTCCTGCACCACTTCAGGGCGGCGGGACTGCCCGTGGGCGAGCTGTACCGGCACTACGGACTCGGGTTCGACATCGTCGACATCCACTCCCGGCTGGGCGCGCTGCTCGCCGTGGACGACGAGGTGGAGGCCGTCGTCACCCCGGCCACCAAGGACGGCGACACCCGGCTGCGCTTCAAGGCCGACCTGTACGTCGAGCGGGACGGCGAACGCGTCAAGTGCGCCGGCTCCACGATCCTGGTGGCCTTGCGCGTCGACGGGCACATCCAGGCCCAGCAGCCCTGGCCGGCCGGGCTCGGCCGGTTCGCCACCGACCGGCTGGGCGCGGGCGAACAGCTGGAGATCGCGGCCTCCCCGGTGCCGTACGGCGAGTTCACCGCCGGACGCGGCACGAGCGCCGACCCGGTGCTGAGCGAACTGATCGGTGAGACCAACGCGTTCGGCTGGCGCTGGCGGGTCGGCTACTTCTACTGCCACTACAACGAGCGCGTCCAGATGTCCGGCTTCCTGCGCGTCATGGAGGAGGTCGAGGACCTCTTCCTCGCCGACCGCGGACTGGCCATCAAAGAGGTGCTCGACACCCGCGGCTGGATCCCCGTCGTGACCCGGTCCCGGATCGAACTCCTCGACGAGACGGTGATGGAGGAGGAGCTGTACACCGTCTACACCGTCGAGGACGTCTTCAAGACACTGCTCTACACCACCCGCATGGACTGCTACGTCCTGCGCCGAGGACGGCTGGTGAAGACCGCCACCGGCACCATCACTCACGGCTACCTCCAGGAAACGGCCCCCAACCAGTGGGAGATGGCCGAGTTCGACGAGGCCACCGTCACCGCCCTCACCACGCCCCGCAAGGCGGCGTCATGAGCGCCCCCGCGACCGAACGGACCGCGGCCGGACACGAGTCGACCGGCCACCCGGTGATCACCGGCTGGTCGGCGGTGTCCCCCTACGGCATCGGCGCCGAGGCGCTCGCCGAGGGGCTGAGGGCCCAGCGGCCCACCATCGCCCCCGTCGACACCGCGCGCTGGAAGGTGCCCCCCGCCCGGGCGCACCTGGTGCCCGGCTTCGAGACCCGGGACGTCCTCGGCAGGAAGGGCACCCGGTCCATGGACCGGGTCACCGGCCTCGCGGTCACCGCGGTCGGCTCCCTGCTCGACCGGCCGGGTTCGGCGCGCGAGACGGAGACCGGGGAGCGGGCCGCGCTGGTGCTCGCCACCACCACCGGCAGCGCCGCCAGCATGATGGACTTCACGCGCAGCTCCCTCCAGGGCGCCCGGCCCTACGACGTCGACCCGGCCGTGATGCCGAACGCCGTGATGAACTGCGCGGCCGGGCAGTGCGCCATCTGGTACGGCATCAGGGGACCCAACACCACGCTGGCCGGCGGACGCGCGGCCGGCCTGCTCGCCCTCAACTACGCGACCCGGCTGCTGGCCACGCAGCGCGCGGACACCGTGCTGTGCGCCGCGGCCGAGGAGTTCTCGCACGCGCGGTACTGGCTGGAGCAGCACAGCCGGGGTCCGGAGGCGCCGGGGGTCGCGCTCGGCGAGGGCGCGGCCGTGCTCCTGGTGCGGCCCGCCGACAGGTTCACCCCCGAGCGTCCGGCACTCGCCGAGATCCTCGCCGTACGCACCCGGGTCGCCGTCGGCAACCGGGCCCGCGGGGCCCTGGAGGCCTGTGTGCGCTCGGCCCTGGAGGCCGCCGGAGCCGGTCCCGGGGAGGTGTGGGCCGCCGCTCCCGGGGACGCGCCGGGTCTGCTCGGGCACATCGAGCGCGAGGTCCTGGGGGACCTGTGCGGGGCCGCGGCCCTGGAGCGGGTCCCGGCCGTCGGCCGGCTCGGCGACCTCTCCGCGGCCTCCGGGTCCTTCCAGATCGCCCTCGTCCTCGCGACGGCCGCCGGCACCCCCGCCGCCGCCGGCCGGATCGCCGTCATCACCTCCGCCGACCGCGACGGCTCCCTCGCCTGCGCCGTACTGCGCCTGGCGGCCACCCGATGACCCTGGACCTGCCGGCCCCGGCCCCGGCCCCGGCCCCGGCGCATCCGGCCGCCGCCGCCCCGCACCCGGCGGACACCGGCGGTCCGGCGCGCACGGCCCCCGCCGGCCCGGGCACCGGCGCCCCGAAGGACGGCCCGCCCGGGATCCGTCCCGCGGCCGGCGTCCCCGTGAGCCCCGTCGCCGCCGTCGTGCACGTCGAGCACCGCAACGAGGAGGGGCTGCCTCTCGTCGCCCGGGCCGAGATCGGCGCCGGGGAGCCGGTGTTCGCCGGGCACTATCCGCACTTCCCGATCTTTCCCGGGGTGTGCGTGCTGGAGTGCGTGCAGCGGGCCGCCACCGACGGGGCCGCCGCTCCCTCCGCAGCCGCCCTCGCCGCCGTGGAGTCGGCGCGGTTCGTCGGCGCGGTCCGGCCGGGGGACACCCTGCGCCTCACCCTGCGCTGGCGGACCACCGGCGCGGGCCTGCGCTGCGACGCCGTGGCCGAGACCGCGCGCGGCCGGGCCGCCACCGTACGCCTGCGCTACGAGCCCGCCGGAGGTGCCCGATGACCGCCCCCGCCCCGGTCCTGCCCCAGTCCGTGGAGCTGCTGCCGCACCGCTATCCGATGCTGCTCGTGGACCGGGTGACCGAACTGGTGCCCGGCGAGCGGATCCGCGCCCTCAAGGCGGTCACGCTCAACGAGCCCTGGTACGCCGGGATCTCGCCCGGCCGGCCGCTGGACTACCCGCCGTCCCTGCTCGTCGAGTCCTGGGGCCAGGCGGCGGGCCTGCTGGCCTCGGCGACCTCCGGCGTACCCGACGGGCACGTCATGCTGTTCGGTTCGGTGGCCGACGCCGAGTTCCACGCCGCCGTCCTCCCCGGCGACGTACTGGAGCACCGGGTCACCGTCGCCCGCGCTCTCGCCGACTCGGTGATCTTCGAAGGCAGCAGTCACCGCGGCGACGAGACCGTGCTGACCGTGGCCCGGATGGTGATGGCCTTCCGCCCCGCCGGCCAGGTGCGCCCGGCCGAGCCGTCGCCCCCCGCCGAGCCGTCGCCCTCCGCCGCGCCACCGCCCTCCGCCGCGCCACCGTCCCCCGCCCCGCCCCGACACCCGTCCGCCACAGCCGGAAGAGAGGCCGACCGATGAGCGAGACCAGGCCCGTAGCACTGATCAGTGGAGGCTCCCGCGGCATAGGCCGGGCCGTCGTGCTCAGACTCGCGGCGGACGGCTACGACGTCGGTTTCTGCTACCACTCCCAGGAGGAGGCCGCCCGGCTCGTCGCCAAGGAGGCCGGGGAGCTCGGCGCCCGCGTGCTCCACCGCCGCGTCGACGTGGCCGACCCGGACGCCGTCCGCGCCTGGGTCACCGGCACCGAGGACGAACTCGGCCCGATCGAGACCGCCGTCACCTCCGCCGGCATCGTCCGCGACAAGGCGCTGGTCATGATGTCCGACGACGAGTGGCGCTCGGTCATGGCAGCCAACCTCGACGGCGTCTTCCACGTCTGCCGCGCGGTCGCCTTCGGCATGATGAAGCGCCGCCGCGGCAGCATCGTCGCGCTGTCCTCCGTGGCCGGCGTGTACGGCAACGCCACCCAGACCAACTACGCCGCCTCCAAGGCCGGGATCATCGGCCTGGCCAAGTCCCTCGCCAAGGAGGTCGGCCGCTACGGCATCCGCGCCAACGCGGTCGCCCCCGGCTTCGTCGACACCGACATGGTCGCCGCCGTCTCCGAACGCGCGCGCACCGAGGCCCTCGCCAACGTGCCGCTGGGCCGCATGGGCACCGCCGAGGAGGTCGCCGACCTCGTCGCGTTCCTCGCCGGGGACCGGGCGGGCTACATCACCGGATCCGTGTTCCACATCGACGGGGGGATGGCCCTGTGAGCGCCGCCCGCTGCCGGAAGAAGCATCCCCGGTGGTACTTCTCGCTGCGCAGCCCCTACTCGTGGTTCGCCTACCGCGACCTCAGCGAGAACCACCCCGACGTGCTCGACCAGATCGAGTGGATCCCCTACTGGGAGCCGGACGAGGAGTCCGCCCGGCTGCTCGCCGAGGCCGACGTGACCCTGCCGGTGACGCCCATGCACCGCAGCAAGAACTTCTACATCCTGCGCGACGCCCGCCGCTGGGCACACGCCCGCGGCTGGGACGTGACCTGGCCGGTCGACCGTGCCCCGCACTGGGAGATCTCCCACCTCGCCTACCTCGCCGCCGAGGAGCAGGGCCAGGGGCAGCGGTTCGTGGAACTGGCCTACCGGGCGCGCTGGAACGAGGGCCGGGACCTGTCGGAGCGCGCCACCGTCGCCGCCATCGCCCGCACCCTCGGCCTGGACCCGTCGCTCGCCGACGCGGTCGACGACCCCGTCCTGCGGACCAAGGGGGTGGCGTGCCTGATCGCGGCGTACCACGACGACGCCTTCGGGGTTCCGTTCTTCGTCCACGGCCGTGAGCCGTTCTGGGGTGCCGAACGGGTCGGCGCCTTCGTGGCCGCCGTACGCGGAGAGGAGTGGGACGGCGTCAGCGACGCGCCCTTCCACGCGCCCCCCTTCACGGCGGCCCCGGACACCGGCCGCACGGCCTGACAGGAGGAAGCGATGACCACCACCGGAACACCCCGGCGGACGGTGCCCCGCTGGGTTTCCCCGGCACCGGACGGGCAGCGCGCCCCGGCCGGATGGGCCGAGCTGAACCTCCCGGTGCCCCGCCGGCTGGCCGCGCGGGTGCGGCTGCTGTCCCGGCGCGCGGGCGTCGGCTGGGAAGCCGCCCTGCTCGCCGCCCACGCCGCCGTCCTGGCCGCCCTCAGCGGCGAGCGCACGATCCTCACCGGCTACGTCGGCCCGGCCGCGGACACCCCCGTCCCCCGCACCCTCACCCTCGCCGACGAGACCTGGCGCGAGCTGACGGGAGCCTGCGCGGCCACCGGTGACGGCCCCGCCGACGCCCTCCACGAGACCGTCCTGGACCTCGGACACCTCCGCGGTGACCTTGCCGAACCGCCCCCGCACGTGGTCCTCACCGTCACCCTCCGGTACGGTCCGGCCGGTCCGGCCCTGCTGGTCGGCCACCGCACCGACGTCCTGGACGCCGGGGCGGCCGAACGCGTCGCCGGATACCACCTGACCGCCGTGGACCATCTGACCCGCGAGCCGGACGCCCCCGCCCGCGCTCAGGGACTGCTGTCCGCCGCCGAGCACCACCACCAGATCCACGCACTGTCCGGGCCCGCGAGGGAGGTGCCGGACCGCCGGTTCCACGAGCTGTTCGCGGAGCAGGCCGCCCTGCGGCCCCACGACATCGCCGCCGTGCACGCCGGCCGCAGCTGGACGTACGAGGAGCTCAACACCCGGGCCAACCGGATCGCGCACGCCCTCCTCGCCCGGGAGCTGGGCCCCGAGGCCGTGGTCGCGGTCGTCACCGAACGCAACCTCGACTGGCTCGCCGCGGTCATCGGCGTGTTCAAGGCCGGCGCCGCCTACCTGCCCGTGGAACCGCACGCACCGGTCGACCGGATGGCCCGCACCCTGGACCGCGGCGGCTGCCGCCTGGCCCTGACCGAGCCGGGCGGCCCCGGACACCTCCGGCAGGCCGCACCGCAGGGCCTCGAACTCCTCGACATCACCGCCGCGTACGCCGAGCGGCGCCCCGGCCACGACCCCGGCGTCGCCGTCGCGGGCGGCCAGCTCGCCTACCTGTACTTCACCTCCGGCTCCACCGGAGAGCCCAAGGGCGCCATGTGCGAGCACGCGGGCTTCCTCAACCACCTGCTCGCCAAGATCGAGGACCAGGAGATGGCGGCCGGCGACGTCGTCGCGCAGACCGCCCCGCAGTCCTTCGACATCTCCCTGTGGCAGCTGGTCGCCGCCCTGGTCGTGGGCGGCCGCACCCTGATCGTCGAACAGGAGGCGATCCTCGACGTCGACCGCTACCTCCACACCGTGGAGCAGGGCGAGGTCTCCGTCCTCCAGGTCGTCCCCTCCTACCTGGAGGTCGTGCTCAACCGGCTGGAGGAGAGCCCGCGCCCGCTGCCCGCCCTGCGCCGGGTCTCCGTCACCGGGGAGGCGCTGAAGAAGGAACTCGCGGTCCGCTGGTTCCGGCGGTTCCCGCACATCCCCCTGATGAACGCCTACGGCCTGACGGAGACCTCGGACGACACCCACCACGAGGTCATGACCTCGGCGCCGGCCGGGGACTCGGTGCCGCTGGGCCGCCCGGTCCGCAACGTCGCGGTCTACGTCGTCGACGAGCGGCTGCGGCCGGTCCCGCTCGGCGCCCCCGGTGAGATCGTCTTCTCCGGCGTCTGCGTCGGCCGCGGCTACGTCAACGACCCCGAGCGCACCGCGCAGGCGTTCGTCGAGGACCCGCACCGGCCCGGCCGGCGCCTGTACCGGTCGGGCGACTTCGGGCGCCATCTGCCCGGCGGCTCCCTGGAGTTCCTCGGCCGCCGCGACGCCCAGATCAAGATCCGCGGCTTCCGCATCGAGATCGGCGAGATCGAGAACCAGCTGCTGCGGCTGCCCGGGGTGCGCGACGGCGCCGTCGTGGTCGTCGACTCGGCGGACGGCGAACGCCACCTGGTCGGCTTCCAGAGCGGAGGGCGGGAGTCCGCCGCCGCACTGCGGGCACGGCTGCGGCAGACGCTGCCGGCGTACATGGTCCCGGACCGGCTGGAGCCGCTCGACGCCCTGCCGCTCACCCCCAACGGGAAGACGGACCGCAAGGCCCTGCGGAGGATCGCCGACGCCCTCCCGGCGCGGCAGGACACCACCCGGCCGCACGAGGCGCCCCGCACCGACACCGAGCGCCGGCTCGCCGCCGCCTGGGCCGAGATCCTCAAGGTGCCCGCCGAGCGCGTGGGACGCGCCGACGACTTCTTCGCCCTCGGCGGCACCTCGCTGTCCGCGGTGCAGCTCGTCGTACGGACCGGACGCGCCTTCACGCTGCGCGACATGGCCCGCCACCCGACCCTCGCCGCGCTCGCCGCGTTCGTCGACGACCCGGCCGCCACCGCCCCCGGCACGACCGCCGCCGCGCCCGCGCGCCGTTCCGTGGCTCCCGGGACCGCCCGTGCCGCGGCCGGCGTGACACCCGCGGCGGACGCCGCCCCGTTCGAGGTGGTCAGGACCGAGGGCTCCCCGGCCGTCCTCACCGTGGACCGGCCCGCCCTCGCCGACCCGGCCGCCTGGGCCGCCGAGCACGCCGCCCGGCTGCGCGCCACGGTCGCCGAACACGGAGCGCTGCTGGTCCGCGGCCTCGGGCTGACCGACGCGCCGGCCGTCGGCCGGGTCGGCCGCGCCCTGCTGCACGAGGTGATGACCGAACGCGAGGGATTCGCCCCGCGCCGTCTGCTCGCGGACGGTGTCTACTCGTCCTCGGAGTGGCCGGCCGAGCAGCCCATGTGCATGCACCACGAGCTGAGTTACGCCCGCGAGGTGCCCGGCACCCTGCTCTTCGGCTGCCTGGCCGCGCCCGAGTCCGGCGGTGTCACGGGCGTCGCCGACTCCGCCGACGTGCTGGAGGCGCTCCCGGCGGGCCTGGTCGCCCGCTTCGAGGCCGAGGGCTGGCGGATCGACCGCAACTACACCCACACCGTGGGCGTCGGCCTCACCGACGCCTTCGGCACGGACGACCGGGCCGCCATCGCGGCGTACTGCGCCGCCCGGGGCATCGAGTGCCACCCCCAGCCGGGCGGCGACCTGCGCACCCGGCAGCGTGCCGCCGCCGTCCTCACCCACCCGGTCACCGGGCGGCGCGGCTGGTTCAACCAGATCGCCTTCCTCAACGAATGGACCCTGGACCCCGTCATCCGCGAGTACCTGACGTTCGAGTTCGGCGCCGACGGACTGCCGTTCAACAGCCGCTACGGCGGCGGCGCCGGCCTCGACGAGGACACCGTGCTCGCCATCAACGCGGTGTACGAGAAGCACACCCTGCGCGAGCCGTGGCAGACCGGCGACCTGCTGATCGTCGACAACCTGCGGATGGCGCACAGCCGCGAGCCGTACGAGGGCGACCGGCGGATCGCCGTCGTCCTCGGCGACCCGGTCACCGTGCCCGCCCACCCCTGACCGCCCCCACCACCAGCAGGCCGGGCGCGCCCCCCTCCCTCTCCGGCGCGCCCGGCCATCACCCGCCAGCCCACGGATGGAGCAACCATGTCCCGCCCGCCGCTCGTGCCCCCGTTCGCCGTCGTCACCGGTGCGCAGGTGGCCGAGGTGCTCACCGGCCGAGAGAAGCACGTCGTGAACCTGGTCGAGGACGTCTACCGGCTGCACGGCCGCGGCGACTCGGTCAACCCGCCCTCGTACTTCCTGCGCTTCCCGGACCGGCCGAGCTCCCGCATCATCGCGCTGCCCGCCTCCGTCGGCGGGGAGCGGCCCACCGACGGCCTGAAGTGGATCTCCAGCTTCCCGGAGAACGTCGCGTCCGGCATTCCCCGGGCCTCCGCCGTCCTCATCCTCAACGACCACGCGACCGGCTACCCGATCGCCTGCCTGGAGAGCTCCATCATCAGCGCCTCCAGGACCGCCGCGTCGGCCGCGCTCGCCGCCGACCGGCTCAGCCGGGGCACCCGCCCGCGCCGGATCGGCTTCGTCGGCACCGGCCTCATCGCCCGCTACGTCCACCACTACCTGGAGGCCACCGACTGGACCTTCGACGAGACCGGCGTCCACGACCTGTCCCCGGAGCACGCCGAGGCGTTCTCCGGCCGTCTGGCCGGGCGGCCCGGCACCGGGCGCGTGGTGGTGCACGACAGCGCCGAGGACCTGATCCGGGCGAGCGACCTGGTGGTCTTCGCCACCGTCGCCGGCTCCCCGCACGTCCACGACCCGGCCTGGTTCGCCCACAACCCGCTGGTGCTCAACGTGTCGCTGCGCGACCTGGCCCCCGAGATCCTGCTCGCCTCCGCCAACATCCTCGACGACGTCGAGCACTGCCTGAAGGCCGACACCTCGCCGCACCTGACCGAACAGCTCACCGGCGGCCGGGACTTCATCGACGGCACGCTGTTCGACGTGATCGAGGGCCGGGTCGAACCGCCCGCCGACCGGCCCGTGGTCTTCTCCCCGTTCGGCCTCGGCGTGCTGGACATCGCCCTCGGCCGTCATGTGTACGACCAGCTGGGCGACACGGGCCGGCTCCAGGTCGTCGACGGCTTCTTCCACGAACTCGACCGCTACGGCCGCGACCGCGCCTAGGCGGGGAAACAGAACACGGTGATGAAGTGACGGTCATATCCGCCCCGTACGAGATCAACGTCGACGACGTCTTCGTGGATCTCCAGTCCGTCTTCGACGTACCCCTCTTCCTCAAGTACGAGGGGATCAACCTGGCCGGCTCCGTCAAGCTGAAGGCGGCCCTGGAAATGGTGCTCGCCGCCGAACGCGACGGCACCCTCACCCCGGGTGCCGTGCTGGTGGAGTCGTCGTCCGGCAACCTCGGCGTCGCCCTCAGCATGGTCGCGGCCCACCGGGGATACGGCTTCGTCTGCGTCACCGACTCCCGCTGCAACCCGGCGAGCCGCCGCCTGATGGAGTCCTTCGGCGCCCGGGTGCTGGTCATCTCCCGCCCGGACAAGGAGCGCGGCCTGCTCGGCGCCCGCATCGACTACGTGCGCCGCCTGGTCGACTTCGACCCCAACTACGTCTGGCTCAACCAGTACGTCAACCCGCACAACTGGCTCTCCCACTACCGCACCACCGGCCCCGCCGTCGCCGCGCAGTTCCCCGGCCTGGACGTCCTGTTCGTCGGCGCGGGCACCACCGGCACCCTGATGGGCTGCGCCCGCTACTTCCGCGAACACGCCCCGGGGGTGCGGATCGTGGCGGTCGACAGCGTCGGCTCGGTCACCTTCGGCGGTCCCGCCCTCACCCGGCACATCCCGGGCCTCGGCGCGGGCGTACGGCCGCAACTGCTGGACGAGGGGCTCGTCGACGAGGTCGTGATGGTGCCCGAACGCGACACCCTGGAGAGCTGCCACGCCATGGCCCGCCAGGGCTTCCTGTTCGGCGGCTCCACCGGGACGGTCGTCAGCGGCGCCCTGCGCTGGCTGGCCGGGCGGCCCCGGGACGAGCGGCTCACCGCCGTCGCGCTCTCCCCGGACCAGGGCGACCGCTACCTCGACACCGTGTACGACCCGGCCTGGGTGGAGCGGAACTTCGGTGCCCCGCACACCTGGGACACGGCGGTGCCCGAGGGGCCGGCCGATGTCCCCGAGCTGGTCACCAGCGCGGGCTGAACCCCGCCTCCCTCCGCCCGGATCGCGAGATCCCGCGAGAAAAGGAATCGCGTCATGGACAAGCCAGTCGTCCTCATCGCCGAGGAGTTGTCACCCGCCACCATCGACGCCCTCGGCCCCGGCTTCGAGATCCGGTACTGCGCGGGCGCCGACCGGACCGCACTGCTGGCGGCGCTGCCCGACGCCGACGCGGTACTCGTGCGCAGCGCCACCCGCATGGACGCGGAGGCCATCGCGGCGGGCCCCCGCCTCAAGGTGATCGGCCGGGCCGGAGTGGGCCTGGACAACGTGGACGTGAGTGCCGCCTCCCGGGCCGGAGTCATGGTCGTCAACGCCCCGACCTCCAACATCGTCAGCGCCGCCGAGCTGACCGTCGGCCTGCTGCTCGCGGTGGCCAGGAACATCCCGCGGGCCGACGCCGCCCTGCGCACCGGCAGCTGGCAGCGCAGCCGCTTCACCGGCGTGGAGCTGGCCGGCCGCACCCTGGGCATCCTGGGCCTCGGCCGGATCGGCTCCCTGGTGGCCCGCCGCATGGCGGCCTTCGGGATGGACGTCCTCGCCTACGACCCCTACGTCCCGGCCGGATCCGTCGAGCGGACCGGGGCCCGGGCCGTCGGCCTCGACGAACTCCTCGACCAGTCGGACTTCCTGACCGTCCATCTGCCGAGGACCCCCGAGACGGCGGGCCTGATCGGCTTCGACGCGCTGCACCGGGTCAAGCCGGGCGTGCGCATCGTCAACGCGGCCCGGGGCGGCATCGTCGACGAGGACCAGCTGTACGCCGCGCTCAAGGAGGGCCGGGTCGCCGGCGCCGCCCTGGACGTGTTCGCCACCGAACCCTGCACCGACTCCCCGCTGTTCGAACTGGACAATGTGGTCGTCACCCCGCACCTCGGGGCCGGCACCGCCGAGGCCCAGGAGCGGGCCGGCGTCAGTGTCGCCCGGTCGGTCCGCGAGGCGCTGTCCGGACGGTTCGTGCCGGAGGCGGTCAACGTGCGGATGGGGCAGGTCGACGCCGAACTGGACCCCTGGCTGACCCTGACCGAGCGCCTGGGCGCCCTGTTCACCGCGACCGCCGGCGGCCTGCCCGGGCAGCTGCGGGTGAGCGTCTCCGGGGAGATCGCCCGGCACGACGCCGCCGTCCTCGAACTGGCCGCGCTCAAGGGCGCGCTCAGCCCGGTCGTCGAAGGCGGCGTCAGCTACGTCAACGCCCCGCTGATCGCCGACGAGCGCGGACTGCGCACCGAACTGCTCACCGCCAAGGACCCCGCCCCGCACCGCAGCCTGGTGCGGATCGACGGGACGCTGCCGTCGGGCGAGCGGATCTCGGTCTCCGGCACCCTCACCGGGCTGCGCTCGGCCGAACGGCTGGTGGAGATCTGCGGGCACGAGGTCGACGTCCCGCTCGCCGCCGAACTCGCCTTCTTCCTCGGCCCCGACGACCCCGCGGTGATCGGCGGGGTCGGCGAGGTGCTCGGGCGGGCCGGGGCCGCCGTCGAGGCCCTGCAACTCGCCCGGACCGGCCCCGGCGCCGCGACGGCCCTGGTCGTCGTGGGGCTCGGCGCGCCGGTCTCCCCGAGCGTGCTCGACGACGCCGGCGCCCGTATCGACGCCGTCCGCCACTGGAGCCTGGAGCGAGCCGCATGACCATGTACGACTGGCTGATAGAGGTGCTGGAGCGCGGGCAGGCCCGCTTCCGGCTGATCGAGCACGCCCCGGAGGGCCGGACCGAACCCGCGAGCGTGCTGCGCCGGCACGCCCTGGCGCAGGCGGCCAAGTGCCTGGTGGTGCGCGTCGCCACGGGCCGCCGGTCCCGGCGCTACGTCCTGGCGGTGGTGCCCGGGGACCGCAGGGTCGACCTGGAGGAACTCAGGGACCTGTACGACGGCACCGAGGCGTCGTTCGCGGCCCGGGACGTGGCCGAGCGGCTGGCCGGCAGCGTCAGCGGCTCGGTGATGCCCTTCGCCCGCCACCCCGACCTCGACCTCGTGGTCGACCCCGACCTGCTCGCACACGACGAGATATTCTTCAACGCGGCCCGGCTGGACCGCTCGGTGGCCCTCGCCACGGACGACTACGTGGTACTCGCCCGGCCCCACGTGCGCTCCATCGCCCAGCAGCCGCAGACCCTGACAGCTCGGAGGATGACCGGATGAAGGTCGGCACCCACTCCGCGGCGGCCGTGCTGGCCGGCGAGCGGTGGTTTCGCAGGTACGCGGTGACGGCCTCCCCCCGTCGCCGGCTGGTCCTCCTGCCCCACGCGGGCGGCTCGGCCAGCTTCTTCCACGGCTGGGGCACCGCCTTCGACGCCGGTACGGAGGTGCTGGTCGCCCGCTATCCGGGCCGGCACGACCGGCTGGACGACCCGTGCGTCGACAGCATGGAGGAGCTCACCGACCGGGTGACCGAGGCGCTGCTGCCCTTCCTCGACGTACCGGTGTCGCTGTTCGGGCACAGCATGGGAGCCTCGCTGGCCTACGAACTCGCGCTGCGGCTGACGGACGCCCACGGGGTGCGGCCCGCGGCACTGCACGTGTCGAGCCGCAAGCCACCGCACCGGCTCACTCCGCACCGGCTGTACGAAGAGGGGGACGAGGCGCTGATCGCGGAGGTCCGCCGGCTGGGCGGCACCGACGAGACGCTGCTGTCGGATCCGGAGCTGCGGGAGATCGTGCTGCCCGCCATCCGCGCCGACTTCACGATCGTCGGCACGTACGGACCGCGCGGCGCGGAGCCGGTCGAGTGCCCCGTTTACGCCTACGTCGGCGACCGGGACCCGTCCATCTCGGCGCACGACATGGCGCAGTGGGCCGACATCGCCCCCCGGGGCTTCCGGCTGGACGTGCTGCCCGGCGGTCACTTCTACCTCCAGGACCGGCAGCAGGACCTGACCCGGACCCTCGCGTCCCGCCTGACGCACCCCGCGGACGAGGGCTGACCCCCGCCCGCCGTACGCCCGGGTCAGGCGCGGCCGGCGGTGTCGCGCGGAACGTTTCGCGGCGACTGCCCGGCCGCCGCGGGCTGTCCGACGCTGGACGGTGAGGGTGCCGTCGGCTCCCCGCCGTAGCCGGCGTGGCCGCCCGTACTCCGTTCAGCTCCTGACGCCCCCGGTGGTGAGCCCGCCCGCGACGAAACGCTGGACGAGCGCGAAGACGCAGACCACCGGGACGCTGATGAGGGTGGCGGTGGCCATCAGGGTTCCCCACGCGGTCCCGTGCCGGCCGACGAAGGCGTTGAGCAGGACGGTGACGGGCTGCACGGCGGGCTCGCCGGCGAGGGTGAGGCCGAAGACGAACTCGCCCCAGCCGATCAGGAAGGACAGGCCGGCCACCGCGACCAGACCGGGCAGCATGACGGGCACGACGATCCGCAGCAGGACGCCCACCGGGCCGCACCCGTCGACCAGGGCGGCCTCCTCCAGTTCCCTCGGGACGGCCCGCAGCACGGGACGCAGCACGATCACCGCGAACGGCAGGGTGAGGGTGGTGTCCGCGGCGATCAGTCCGAGGTACGTGTCGTCGAGACCGGCCCGGCGTTCGAGGATGAACAGCGGGGCCGCGAGCACGATGCTGGGCGGCAGCTGGGCGATCAGCAGGACGAGCACCATGGCGCCGGAGCCGCGCATCGGGATCCGGGCGAGCGCGTAGGCGAGGGGGACGCCGAGCAGCAGGGTGAGCGCGACCACCCCGCACGAGATCACCACGCTGTTGAGCAGGGCCCGCAGGAGCGCGTCGTCGGCCAGTGCCGTCGCGTAGTTCTCCGTGGTGACCGGTGCGGGGAACCACCGGGGGGAGCCGCCCAGGATCCGGTCGGGCCGGGTCAGGCTGGTGTTGACCATCCAGTGGACCGGCAGCAGGAAGGCCCCGGTGATCAGCGTGGTGACGGCGGTGAGCAGCCAGGGACGGCGGCGGCCCGGGGTCACGCCGTCTCCTCCTCGCCGCGCAGCCGCCGCACGTGGAGCACACCCGCGAGCAGGGGGACGAGCAGCAGGAGCAGGCCGGCCGCCGCGCCCTCGCCGAAGCGGAAGAACCGGAAGAAGACCTCGTAGACGTAGAGCGACAGGACGCTGGTGGCGTCGACGGGACCGCCGCCCGTCATCACGAAGATGATGTCGAAGACCTTGAACGTGTAGACGAGGCCCAGCAGCAGCACGGTCACCGACACGGGCCGCATCAGCGGGAGGGTGATCCAGCGGAACCGCTGCAGGACGCCCGCGCCGTCGAGGGCGGCGGCCTCGTGCACTTCCGGGTCGATGGTGTGCAGCCCCACCAGGAGCAGCAGCATGTTGAACGGCACGCCGACCCACACGTTGGCGAGGATCACCCCGGCCAGCGAGGTGCCCGGGTCGGTGAGCCAGTCGTGGGACAGGGCGCCCAGGCCGGTCGCGCGGAGCAGGGCGTTGTAGGCGCCGGACTCGCCGTCGAGCATCCAGCGGAAGAGGGTGCCGCTGACCACCGGGGGCAGCAGCCAGGCCACCAGGAGCAGTGACCGGAGCAGGCCGTTCAGCGGGAACGGCCGGGCGAACAGCAGGGCCAGGGCGAAGCCGATGACGAACTGGAACAGCAGCGAGCCCACGGTGAAGACCAGCGAGAGGCGCACGGCGTGCCAGAAGCCCGGATCGGCGACGGTGGCCCGGTAGTTGGCGAGGCCGTTGAACCGGCTGGTGCCGCCGAGCAGGGCGCTCAGGTCCACGTCGTGCACGGACGTCCACACGTTGTGCAGGAGCGGGTACGCCAGGAAGAGGGCGAGGAAGGCGAGACCGGGCAGGGAGAACAGGTACCCGGCTCGGCGGCGGCGCGCGGAAGGGAACGGGGAGCGGCGCCTCCTGGCCGGCGGGTGGCGTCTCCTTACGCCCACTGCCGGCGGGTGGCGTCTCCTCACCGCCGCTCCAGTGCCTTGTCGATCTTCACCGCGGCCGACTTCGCCGCGGCGGCGGGGGCGGCGGAGTCGGTGAGGACGGCCTGCTCGGCGACGGCGACGGCCTGCGAGGCGTCGGCGTAGCGCGGCCCGTACTGGCGCGGCCGGGCCACGGGCAGCTGGCTGAGGAAGAGCCGCAGGGCCGGGTCGGACGCCCAGGTGCCCGTGTCCGCCAAATCCTTGCGGGCGGGGAGGTTGCCCAGCGCCACCAGGTACGGCACCAGGACCGACGGACGCTGGGTGTACGCGAGGACCTCCCACGCCTTGTCGTGATGGTCGCCGCCCGCCATCACCACCCAGTTCTCCCCGCCCAGGCAGGTGGCGGCCTCCCGGTCGCGGGGCAGGGCGACGACGCCGTACTCCAGGTCGGTGTTCCTGAGGGCGGGCAGCTGCCACGGACCGTTGATCTGCAGGGCGGCCCGCCGGTTGGCGAACCGGGTGTTGACGTCCTGCTGGGTCCAGCCCACGCACTGCCCGGACAGCGACCCCTTGGCGACGAGATCGTCGAGGAAGGACAGCGCGGTCGCGCCGTCCCGGGCGAAGCTGTCCAGGTCGCCGCCGGTCTGCCAGAGGAACGGCAGGAACTGGAAGACGCCCTCCTCCGTCCTGATCGCGCTCATCGCCAGGCCGAACCGGTCCCCGCTGGTCAGCTTCTGCGCCGCGTCGGCCAGCTCGTCCCAGGTGGTGGGGGGCCGCACGCCGGCGGAGTCGAGCATCTCGGTGTTGTAGTAGAGGGCGAGGCAGTTGCTGTTGTTGGGGATGCCCAGTGTCCTGCCGCCGACCTGGCAGCCGGCCCAGGGGCCCGCGTAGTACGTGCTCGCCTGGCCCCACTCCTCGACCCGGCCGGTGAGATCGGCCAGCAGTCCGCTGCCGCCCAGCGCGTTCATGGCGACGTTGTCGACGATGGCGATGTCCGGCAGGTCGCCGGAGACCGCGCCGAGGGTGAGCTGCCGGTCGAGGTCGGCGAAGGGGAACGTCCGCCGCTCGATCCGCACACCGGGGACGTGGGCCTCGATGTCCCTGATCAGCCGGGCGAAGGCGGGCTGGAAGGTGTCCAGGGTGAAGTAGTCCCACCAGGTGAGGGTGACCGTCGAGCCGCCGCTCCCGCGGCCCGAGTCGCAGGACGCCAGGGCGGGGCCGAGGCCCAGCGCGGCCACTCCCGTGCCCGCGGCACGCAGGAAACCACGGCGGTCGACGGCGTACGACATGCTCCACTCCCAGTCAGAGATCAGATGTCACAGGTCAGGGCACAGGGGTCAGGGCACAGGGGTCAGGACACAGGGTCAGGACACACAGGTCAGGACACAGGGGTCAGGGGTCAGAAGCCGGGACCCGGGGCGCCGGGCGCGTCGGGGGGATCGGGGAACGCGTCGAGGTCCGGGAACTCGCGTTCGGGCTCCGAACCCGGCACCGGCCGGCACGGCCCGGTGCTGGCCCGCAGCGAGATCAGGGGCTTGAGCAGGACGTGCCGGGGAGGCGAGCCGGGTGCGGTGAGCCGGCGCATCATCAGGTCGACGGCCACCCGGCTCATCTCCTTGGCCGGGATCTCGGCCGCGGTGAGCTGCGGGTCCACCCCCTCCGCCCAGCGGCCGGCCGCCACGCCGACCACCGAGAAGTCGCGCGGCACCCTGCGGCCGTGCCGGGTCAGCCCGCGGTACAGGCCTTCCAGAGCGGCCTCGTTCATGGTGACCAGTGACGTGGTCGCCGGATCGTCCAGCAGGATCCGCTCCAGGACCGCCTCGCCCGCGGCGACGTCGTCGCCGCAGTGGTACGGGCGGGGGGTGAGGACCTGCTCCGCCATGGCCTTGGTGTAGCCCTCCAGGCCGAGGTGCGCGAACCCGTAGCCGCTGCGGAACAGTTCCTCCGACCGGTTGACGAAGGCGATCCGGCGGTGGCCCAGGTCGGCCAGGTGGTACACGCAGCCGCGCGCCAGGCCCGCGAAGTCCAGGTCGACCCAGCCGGTCTCCTCCGCCCGGCTGTTCCTGCCGATGGTGACGTAGGGGAAGCCCGCCCTGGCGAGGTGCTCGACCCGGTCGTCCTCCAGCCGGATCTCCATGAGGATCACGCCGTCCACCCGGGTGCCGTCGACCATCCGCCGGAAGGACGGGTCGTCCGCCCGGTCGGCGGGGGAGAGCAGCACGTCGTAGTCGTGGGTGCCGGCGGCCTCGGCCACCCCGCCGATGAAGGTGAGCTGCATCCCGGTGTAGTCGCGTCGGCGTCCCGCGGGGGGATAGACCAGACCGAGGGCGCGGGTGGCGCCGCCCGCCGGGGCGCCCGCCGGAACGTCCGCCGGAACGTCCGCCGGGGCTTCCGCCGGTGGGGGCGGACTCGCTCCGGCCGCTCTCGGGTCGTCCGTCGGCCTCGTCATCGTCAGCCGGCCGGGAGGGGCTGTTCGGCCCAGATGGTCTTGCCGGTCGGGGTCTGGCGGGTGCCCCAGCCCTGGGTGAGCTGGGCGACCATGTGCAGGCCGCGTCCGCCCTCGTCGTACGTACGGGCGCGGCGCAGGTGCGGCGCGGTGCTGCTGGCGTCGGACACCTCGCAGATCAGCGTCCGGTCCCGGATCAGCCGCAGGCCGATGGGGACCGCCCCGTACCGGATGGCGTTGGTGACCAGCTCGCTCACCACCAGTTCGGTGACGAACGCCGCCTCCGACAGTCCCCAGGCGGCCAGTTGACGGGAGGCCTGGGCCCGGGCGTCCGCGACGATCGCCGGGTCGGAGGGCAGGGACCAGGCGGCGACCTGGTCGGTGTGCAGGGCGCGGGTGCGGGCGAGGAGCAGGGCCACGTCGTCGTCGGGGCTCTCGGGGAGCAGCGCCTTGAGCACGGCGTCGCAGGTCACCTCCAGCGAGGGCGCGGGGGAGCGGAGCGACTCGCACAGCCGGTCCAGGCCGAGGCCGATGTCATGGTGGCGGGCCTCGACCAGACCGTCGGTGTAGAAGGCCAGCAGGCTGCCTTCGGGCAGCTCCAGCTCGGTGGCCTCGAAGGGCAGGCCGCCGACTCCCAGGAGGGGCCCCGGGGAGAGCCGGACCACGTTGACCGTGCCGTCCGGATACAGCACGGCGGGCGGGGGATGCCCGGCGCTGGCGAGGGTGCAGATGCGGGAGACCGGGTCGTAGACGGCGTACAGGCAGGTGGCGCCGATCTCGCCGGCGGACGGCATCTCCTCGGGGGTGCTCTCGTCGTCGTAGGTGAGGTGGATGACCAGGTCGTCGAGGTGGGTGAGGAGTTCGTCCGGGGGCAGGTCGACGTCGGCGAGGGTGCGCACCGCCGTGCGCAGCCGTCCCATGGTGGCGGAGGCGTGCAGCCCGTGCCCGACCACGTCGCCGACGACCAGGGCGACCCGGGTGCCGGACAGGGGGACCACGTCGAACCAGTCGCCGCCCACGCCCGCCCCCGACCCGGCCGGCAGATAGCGGTACGCGACCTCGACGGCCGCCTGCCGGGGCAGGCCGTGCGGCAGCAGACTGCGCTGCAGGGTCAGGGCGTTGGTGTGTTCCTGGGTGTACCGGCGCGCGTTGTCGACACCGACGGCCGCCCGGCCGGCGAGTTCCTCGGCGAGGACCAGGTCGTCCTGCTCGAAGCCGTCGGAGGAACTGCCCCGGGCGAAGACCGCGACACCGAGCGTGATCCCCCGGGCCCGCAGCGGGACCGCCATGATCGAGTGGAATCCGTACGCCCGCACGCTGGCGCTTCTGGCCTCGTGCCGGGTGATCCACCGGACGAAGTCGGGGTCGTCCGTCCCGCTGAGCACGGGGCGGCCGGTGGCCAGGCAGCGGGCGGGCGGTGAGAACGCGGGGTAGGTGTCGACGTGGCCGAGGTGCACGGCGGCCTCGGGCACCCCCTCGGCTGCGGACTGGTGGGCGACCCGGCGCAGCACCACGGCCGCGTCGATCGGACCCGGGACCGGCTCGTCCCCGCGGGTCACGGAGTCGAGCAGGTCCACGCTGACGAAGTCGGCGAGCCGGGGCACGGCCAGATCGGCGAGTTCCTGGGCGGTGCGCTCCACGCTCAGGGTGGTGCCGACGCAGGCGCCCGCCTCGTTCAGCAGGGCCAGCCGCTGCCGCGCCCAGTGCTGCTCGCTGCTGTCGAACGCCGCGGTGCCGACCCCGCACACCCGGCCCGTGCAGGGGTCCCTGACGGGCCACATCTCGATGATCCAGGCGTGCTGACGGGACGAGGAGGGCCCCGGTGCGAAGCGTTCGTAGCGCATCGGCCTGGCTTCCTCGGCCACCTGGCGGACGAACCGCACAAACCCCTCCTCGGCACCGCCCTCGTCGTCGACGACGTCCGGATACGGTGACCCGCCCGCCTCGCCCGCCGACGCGACCGTGTTGGGCCGCCACCGGGGCGGACGCCCGGCGGAGGCGGACACGGGAGGCGCCGGCATGACGTAGGTGGACATGGCGACGGAGGACTGGGTGTACGCCCACTCCACCATCCTCCGCTCGTCTCCCGGCCCCGGCTCGGAGGGGTCCGCGGTGGCGGTCACGACGAACCCCTGGATCTCGCCCTTCTCGTCCAGCGAGGGGAAGGAGCGCAGGGCCAGATCGACGCGGTGACCGTCCCGGTGCCGGACGGCCGCCGTGCCGCTCCACTCCCGTGAGCCGAGCGGGGTGAACCCGGTCGCGCGCGAGCCCTCGACCGCGGCGAGCAGGCCGGCCGCGGCCTGCCCCACGACGTCCGGGGCCCGGTAGCCGAGCAGCCGTCGAGCCCCCTCGCTCCAGCCCGTGACCGTGCCTCGGGGGCTGAGGGTGGCCGTGGCGGCGGCGCCCGAGCCCGTGTCACTCATGTCCTCAGCGTGCCTGCCGTACAAGAAACGGACAAGTCGGACTTGGCCGAGTGGTCGGCGGGCCGGCGAAGGGTGCGCGCCGGCGCCGGGCGGTCCGTTCACCGCGGGCGCCGGGACCGCGTTGACACGGGACCTCGCCGGGCGTTGACTGGCCGCTCGGCGCAGGGGAAGACGGTCAGTGACGGCTCCGACCGGAATCCACAGACAGCACAGGAAGCGGCCACACGATGATGTACGACCAGGCACGTGCTCAGCAGCCCCCGGACAAGACCTCCGGCTCCGCCGGACGCCGCACCACGGGCCCGGAGCCGCTGGTCCCGTCGGACGAACGGGACGAGCTCACCCTGCGCCTCCAGCACGCCATGAACACCTTCGCCGACAGTCCGCGGCAGGCGTTGGAAGAGGCCGAGGGCGCCTTCGACGAAGCCGTCGTCCGTCTCACCCACGCCCTCGCGGAGCGGCGGCGCCTTCTGCACGAGGGCTGGCAGGAGGAGCCGGACTCCGAGACGGAGTCGGACGGACTCCGCTTCGCGCTGCGGGAGTACCGGGAGATCACCCAGCGACTGCTGCGCATGTGAGTGCCCCGGGGGGCGCGAGCTGACCGGCCCGCCCGCCTCCCGGGTCCCCCGGGCGGGCGTGCCGTGCGCCGCGCCCAGCGGGATCCTTTCGGCGCCACGCCGACCGGTGCGCCGGCGGCCGTACCCGAGACGTCCCTACCGACGTGCGCGGCTGGCATCGCGGACGTGGTTGGCCGTGGCCGGGAATGGGCGAGGGGCGTGGGGGAGCCGAGGGTCGCCGTCGCCGTGGTGACCAACGGGAACCGGCCCGCGGAGGAGGTCGACGCGCTGCCGGACTCCGTGGCCAGGCAGGACCTCGCCCCCGGCAGGGCTCGCCCCGCGCCTCCGCCCCGCCCGCCGCTCACTTCGCGTCCGCGTAACACTCCACCACCGCCGTGCTGAACGGGAACCGCACCGGGGTCTTGCCGAACGTCAGCCGTCCGGCCAGGTCCGCCGCCTCACGGATCGCCGCCACGACCGCCTCCGCCTCCTCCTGCGGGCAGTGCACGATCACCTCGTCGTGCTGGAAGAAGACCAGCTCCGCCGCCAGGTCCGCGCAGGCGCGACGCAGCGCGGCGAGCAGCAGCAGGGTCCAGTCGGCGGCGCTGCCCTGGACCACGAAGTTGCGAGCGAAGCGGCCGCGGGCGCGGGCGTCGGTCGAGGAGTGGCCAGGCGCCCACGGGCGGTCCTCGGCGTCGTCCCCCGCCGCCGCGGGAATGCCCGCCTCCTCCGCCGTGTCCTCGCTCGCCCCGGCCGCCGGCGGGCAGGTCCGGCCGAGCCAGGTCCGCACCAGCCGCCCCTCCTCACCGGCCCGCGCCGCGTCGTCGACGTAGGCCACCGCGCGCGGGAAGCGGCGTCTGAGCGCGGCGAGGTTCTTGAGGCCGTCGCCGGAGGTCTGACCGTAGACCGCGCCGAGCACGGCGAGCTTGGCCTGGGCGCGGTCGCCGGAGAAGGCGCGGTCGGACACGGACTGGTACAGGTCGCTCTCCCGGCCGGCCACCTCCATCAGGCCGGGATCGCGGGAGATGGCGGCCAGCACCCGCGGTTCCATCTGGTCGGCGTCGGCGACGACGAGCCGCCAGCCGGGATCGGCGACCACGGCCCGCCGGATCACCTTCGGGATCTGGAGAGCGCCGCCGCCGTTGGTGACCCAACGGCCGGTGACCGTCCCGCCCGCGAGGAACCCGGGGCGGAAACGGCCGTCACGCACCCAGTCCTGGAGCCAGGACCAGCCGTGGGCGACCCAGATGCGGTACAGCTTCTTGTACTCGACCAGCGGCTTCACGGCGGGATGGTCGACCGACTCGATCTCCCACCGCCGGGTCGACCTGACCTTGACCCCGGCCTGCGCGAACGCCTTGACGACATCGGCGGGCAGGTCCGGGCGGACCCGGCGGCCGAAGGCGGCGGACACCTCGTCGGCGAGCTCGGCCAGGCGGCGGGGCTCACCGCCGCCCGCGTACCGCTCACCGAGCAGTTCGCGCAGCACCCGGCGGTGCACGTCGGCGCTCCACGGCAGCCCGGCCCGGTTCATCTCGGCGGCCACCAGCATGCCCGCCGACTCGGCGGCGGTCAGCAGCCGCATGCGGTCGGGGTGCGCGGTGGCGTCGTGCCGCCGCTGCTGGCCGGCGTACACCTCGGCGAGGTCGGCGAGCGGCAGGTGCGCGGCCTGCGGCTCGAACAGGGACGACTGCGAGCCCGGTTCGGCGGACCGCTGCGGAGGGTCGGGCGGTACGGGACCGCCGCGCAGCCGGGCCAGGGCGGCGGCCGCCGACCGGGGTTCGCCGGAGCGCCCCTCATGACCGAGGAGGAGCGTCTCCGCGTCCTCCACGTCGTAGCACCGCTCCACTCGCACCCCCGTGGCGAGCAGACGCGGGTACGTCTCGGCCGTCGACCGCCACACCCAGCGCGTGACCTCCGGCAGGCCGCGCACGGCCTCGGCGGCGTCCGCCGCCCACCGCACCGGCCCCGCGAGCACCCCACCGGCACCGAGGGCGGCGAACTCCACACCACCGCCCTCGGCCGGAGCGAGCGCCCACCGATCGGTCATGGAGCGAGTCTGCCACCAGGGTCTGACAACGCCCCTCACCTGCACGAACACCCCACGGATGACAGCCAGGACGCCACCGGCCGGGGGTACTCGTGCACCGGCTACCGGTCGAGGGCACCCGCGCGCCACCCATCGGCCCGGCCAGAACCACGCACGTCCACCCCGCGGGCCATGCCCGAAGCCGCCCCGCAGGGCGGTGACCGAGTTCCGGTCAGTGAGACGATCGCCGGGTGAGCAGCACGAACACCCCAGGCGACCCGGGCGACGCAGGCACCCCGGGCAGTACGTCCGGCACCGTCGAGCGCGCCTTCCACGCCGCCCTGTACGCCGACTCCGACACCGCCCTCGACACCGGCGCCTCCCTCCTCGCGGCCGACCCCGGTGCGGACGCCGAGGTCGCCCGGCGGGGCGAGGAGTTCCTGGCGGCGGCCTGGCGGCGCGGCTGGCAGCCCGCGGACGTCGTCCGGATCGTCGGCCGCGAGCTGGACGACGTGCACGTACGGCTGGTGGCCGCCCTGATCCGCGCGCAGGCGCCGAGCGACCGCCCGCGCGGCCGGCGCTGGACCGCCCAGCTCGACCGGATCGCCCGGCGGGCGGACGCCGGCGACCTCACCGCGACCCCGCCCCGCCCCGACCGCTTCACGCAGGCCACGGCCGTACTGGAGCTGTACCGCCTGCTTCTGCGACTGCCCGCGCTGGAGCCCCTGGAGGAGCCACGGCAGGCCGCCCGGCGGCAGCACGGCACCGATGCCCGCATGCTCGCCCGGATCCGCGCACTCCTCGCCAAGGCCGAGGCGACCGGCTTCCCGGAGGAGGCGGAGGCGCTCAGTGCCAAGGCGCAGGAACTGATGGCCCGGCACAGCGTGGACGAGGCCCTGCTGTCCGCCCGGCCGCAGGCCCCCGGAGCCGCCGCCGACGCGCCCGGCGCCTGCCGCATCGGTGTCGAGCCGCCGTACGAGCAGGCCAAGGCGGTGCTGCTGGACGCGGTCGCCGCCGCGAACCACTGCCGGGCCGTGTGGAACGAACCCCTCGGCTTCTCCACCGTCGTCGGCTTCGAGTCCGACCTGGACGCGGTCGAACTGCTGTACACCTCACTGCTCGTGCAGGCCCACTCCGCCATGGCGAAGGCGGAGGCGGCCCAGCGCGCGGGTGGCCGCAAGCGCACCAAGACCTTCCGGCAGTCCTTCCTCGCCGCCTACGCCCACCGGGTCGGCATCCGCCTGGGCGAGGCCGCCGCGGCCCCGGTGAGCGAGGACCTGCTCCCCGTGCTCGCCTCCCGCGAGGTCGCGGTCACCGACCGCCTGGAGCGCATGTTCCCGGAGACGACCACGACCCGGCTGCGCGGCGTCAGCGACGAGGCGGGCTGGACGGAGGGCGCCCAGGCGGCCGACCGTGCCCAGGTCCGATCCCGCCGGCCCCTGGAGTGACGCGCGCGGACTCTCCCCGCGCGCGGGACGCCGGCCAGTGCCCCGCGCGCGGGGCAGTGATCAGTCGCCCGCGCGCGTGAAGGGCCCCACCGAGGCGTCCGGTGCCTCGCCGTCGGCCTTCAGCGCCACCGCGCCGTACGACCACGGGAAGCTCCGCACGTCGTCGGGGGCCCCGGGCAGGCTGATCTCCAGCGTCTTCGCGGCGAGGCTCTTCGCGCCGGCCGCGCCGCCCCGGACGTAGGTCAGGGTGAAGGTCACGCTGTCCCCCTTGGCCAGGGTCAGCTTCTCGGGCTGGGCGCCGTCCGCCGCGGGAACGGTCGCGGAGGCGTCGCCGGCCTTGAGGACGGCCCCGGCGACGCCCTCCAGGGTGCACGGCGCGCTCTGGTTGGTCACCGAGACGGGCACGTTGCCCGTGTCCCCGGCGGCCGGCGCGGCGTTGGCCGGGCCGGGCTCGACCCCCAGCTGACCGATCTCGCAGGCGTCCCCGGCCTTCCCGGAGGTGCCGCTGTCGTCGCTCCCGCTCCCGCCGCTGTCGCAGGCGGTCAGCAGGAGAGCGGCGGCGAGGGCGGTGACGGCGAGGGGGGTTGCGCGCATGTGAGGTCCTCTGGTGCGAGACGGCGGTACGAGACGGCGGTACGCGAGGATCATCACCCACGACGGGGGGCGGCGCGGTCGCCGCCCCCGGTCCGGCGGCCGTTCCGAGCGCGGACCGCGGGGTCCGGCTACGAGCCCAGGCTCGCCGTCGGCAGCCCGGTCGGCAGCGTGCCGCCCTCCGACCGGGTGTACGTCTCCGCCCCGAGGCCGCCCTTCCAGGTCACCTTCAGGGTCGTGCCGTTCACCGAGTCGACCACTCCGGTGGCACGGTCCTTGGAGCCGTCCGTGCACGTGAGACGGATCGTCCCCTGGCCGGCGGTACCGCTGCACACGGTCCCGCCGGTGGCGAACAGCCCGGCCTGGTCGCCGGTGATCACCAGCGCCACGGCCTTGCCGCCGGTCGTGGCGAGCCAGCTGCCCTGCACCTCGCCGGAGGCGGCCGTGGACCCGCCGGGCCCGCTTCCCCCGCCCGTGTCCGCGCTCGCGGAGGCGGACGTGGCGGAGTCCGTGGAGGGCTCGTCGCCGGAGCCGCCGTCGCCGCTGCACGCGGTCAGTACGAGCGCGCCCGCGAGGCCGGCGGCCGCAGCCGTGCCCCGTACCCGCCGGCGTGCTCCCGAAGTCGCCCAAGTCACTGGAAGCTCCCAAGCTGTCGCGGCCCGCCCGCCCGGTGGGCCGGGCGGACGGCAGCAAGTTACCAGGGCGTACCCGGAAGACGGAGGCCCGGCGGGGCACCTTCGACCGGCCAACGCCCACCGGGACGGACCCGGCGGACGCCCCCGGCGGACGCCCCCGGCCTCACCAGGACGACTTGCGCACCCCCGGCAGATACCCGGCGTGCGCCTGCCCCCGGAGGTTCACCCGGGACAGGCCGAACGTCCGGAAGTACCCGCGCGGACGACCGTCCACCTGGTCCCGGTTGCGCACGCGCGTCGCGCTGGCGTCGCGCGGCTGCCTGCGCAACTCCCGCTGTGCCGCGAGCCGTTCCTCCTCCGTCGACGACGGCCGCCGGATGATCTCCTTCAGCTCGGCCCGCCGCTCGGCGTACCGCGCGACGACCTCCTGCCGCCGGCCGTTCTTCGCGATCTTGCTCTTCTTCGCCATCAGACCCGCACCCCCCGCGCCCGGATCCGGGCCACGGCCGCCTCGACGCCGATCGTGTCGACGGTCTTGATCCCCTTGGTGCTCAGTCGCAGCCGTACGTACCGGCCCTCGCTCGGCAGCCAGTAGCGCTTGGACTGGATGTTCGGGTCGAAGCGGCGCGAGGTGCGCCGGTGGGAGTGCGAAATGCGGTTGCCGAAGCCGGGCCGGGCGCCGGTCAGCATGCAGTGGGCGGACACGGGTGACGCACCTCTCTCGAAGTCGATGTGTAAATGGAATTCATTTTCAGTAAGGTACCAGCATGGCTCGCAACGAACTCCGCCCGGTCATCAAGCTCCGGTCCACCGCCGGGACCGGCTTCACCTACGTCACCCGCAAGAACCGCCGCAACGACCCGGACCGCATGACGCTGCGCAAGTTCGATCCGGTCGTCCGCCGGCACGTCGACTTCCGAGAGGAGCGCTGAACACCGCCATGCGCAAGGGAATCCACCCGGACTACGGCCCCGTCGTCTTCCGCGACCGCGCCGCGAAGCACGCCTTCCTCACCCGGTCCACCATGTCCAGCGACAAGACGATCGAGTGGGAGGACGGCCACACGTACCCCGTCGTCGACGTCGAGATCTCGAACGTGAGCCACCCCTTCTACACGGGCACGGCGCGCGTCATGGACACCGCCGGACGCGTGGAGCGCTTCGAGCGCCGGTACGGGAAGCAGGACTGACCCCCGTGCCCGAGCTCTCCGTCGTGATCGTCGGCGGGCTGCACGCCGACGCCCGCAAGGCGGCCGTCGAGCGGCTGCTCGCCGATGTCCCCGGCAGCGTCGTCCTCCACCACGACCTGGCGACGGCCACCGCCGGCACCGTCGTACGGACCGTCCGGGACGCCGCCGGCATCGTCGACGCCGGCGAGGCGCCCCTGGTCAACGACTGCGCCTGCTGCGCGCTGCGCGAGGACCTGGTGCCCGAACTGCGCCGGCTCGCCGACGTCGGCGCCACCCGTCTCGCGGTCGTCGAACTGTGGGACTCCGTCGAGCCCAAGGCCATGGCCGAGGTGGTCACGGCCGGCGGGCTCACCGTCACCGGCGTGATCACCGCCGTCGACCCGGCGCTCGTCCTGCCGTACCTCGGCAACGGCGACGACCTGGCCGAATGCGGCCTCGCCGCCGCGGCCACCGACCAGCGCACGGTCGCCGACACCTTCGCCCGCCAGCTGGAGTACGCCCCCGTCCTGGCCGTCGCCGACTCCCCGGAGGCCGACGACGAGGACCGCGAGCTGCTCGCCCAGCTGCACCCGACAGCCCTTCAGGTCCCCATCGAGGGCGGCCACCCGCGGGACCTGGCGGGCGCCCGGTCCTCCGTGCGGCCGCCCGCGCCCTCCCCGCTGGCGCGGGCCGCCCTGGCCGGATTCGACGTCGAGTCGGCCGCCGCGGCCCAGCACCCGGCCTGCGCGCTGCTCCCCGCCGAGGCCGACGCGCACGGCGTGTCGACCCTCGTCTGGCACCGGTGCCGGCCCTTCCACCCGGAGCGGCTGTACGAGGCCCTGGAGGACATCACCTGCGCCGCCGCCCGCAGCCGCGGCCGGTTCTGGCTCGCCGACCGGCCGGACACGCTGCTGCACTGGGACGCGGCCGGCGGCGCCCTGTGCGTGGAGAGCGCGGGCCCCTGGCTCGCCTCCCTGCCCGACGCCGCCTGGGAGATGGTCCCGCCGGTCCGCCGCGCCGCCGCCGCGCTGGACTGGCACCCGGAGCACGGCGACTGCTGCCAGCACCTCGTCTTCACCTCCCCCGGCCTCGATCGCGACGGTCTCGAACGTGTCCTGGAGACCTGCCTGCTGACCGACGCCGAGTACGCCGCCGGGCGCGACGCCTGGAAACGGCTGCCGCCCGCCTTCGACACCCTCCTGGAGGTCTGACCCCATGGCCCGCAAGCTCGACCGCAAGCCCGCCAAGGCCCGCCCCAACCCACTGGACCAGGCCAAGATCACGTACATCGACTACAAGGACACCGATCTGCTGCGGAAGTTCATCTCCGACCGCGGCAAGATCCGCAGCCGCCGGGTCACCCGGGTCTCGGCCCGGCAGCAGCGGCAGCTGGCCCGCGCGATCAAGAACGCGCGGGATATGGCACTGCTGCCGTACTCCAGCCGCTGACATGCCGTACGCCGGCCGCTGACCGCTCCCCCGGACACCGGACCTGCCCGGCCGGGCGACAGCTCATACCGGACATCGCCCGGCCGGTGGAACAGGAACGCCGCGCGATGCGTCTCTTCCTAGGGCAGGACCAGGCGCACGCGGCGTCGGTGCACCGGCCGTCACAGCTGTAACCACAGGAACACCCCGCGTGCACGTGCATCTGCAGATGCAGCCGCCCATGCTTCTGCACATGAACAGGGTTATGATCCGGATCAGTTGACCGCTGCATCAATGGCCTCACCAGCCAGTGCACCACCGGGGAGCGACCTGTGGACCACGACGTGTACGACGTTGACGACGCGTCCGGCGTCTACAACGGTATGGCCGCCGCCCGCCTGCGGGTGACCTGGCAGAAGAGCCGGCACAGCAACTCGCAGGGATCCTGCGTGGAGTTCGCCCGGCTGCCCGGCGGGGATGTGGCCGTGCGCAACTCGCGTTTTCCCGACGGTCCGGCGCTCGTCTACACCCGCGCCGAGATCGAGGCGATGCTGCTGGGCGTCAAGGACGGCGAGTTCGACCACCTGACAGCGGGGTGAACCGCGCCCGGCCCGTCGGCAACTGTGCGCGACCGACGCCTGACACCGCGTAACGCGCGTAGAACTCGCACGTCAGAGTGCACCGCCCGATGTCATTCGGCCGGCCGCGGCTGCGGCAGCCGGAACAGGGCCCAGACCACCTTCCCGCCTATCGAGCCCGCGAGCGGGTGCCAGCCCCAGCTGTCGCTGAAGGAGTCGACGAGGAACAGTCCGCGGCCGCACTCCGCCGCGGTGTCGTCACTGTCGCGCGCGACCGGGCTCTCCTGGCTGGGATCGCGCACCGCGCACACCAGCCGCTCGGTCCACCGCATCAGGTGCAGCCGTACGTGAGGGCTCTGTTCGGGTATGCGCGCGGTGTTGGCCGGCAACGCGTGCCGCAGGGCGTTGGTGACGAGTTCCGAGACCACCAGACACGCGTCGTCGAAGCGGTCGCCCAGATCCCACTGGTCCAGTGTTCCGCGCGTGAACTGCCGTGCCTCGCGGACCGCTTCGTAGCGGGCGGGGAGGGCGCAGGAGGCGGCGTCGGACGCGGCCGCGGGATCCAGCGGCGGAAGGCCCTGCCGTGAAGGCTTGAGCATGGTCGATCCATTCGTTGCCATGCGAGGCACTCCCGGGAATTCGCGGTCGTTGCGATGCAGCGGTGGCGCAGGACCATGGTTTCGGATGCGCGGTGCAGATGCAAGGTGCAGATGCACGTGCACGTGACCGAATTCGACCCTCCCGTACCGCTTGTTGGCCATTTTTTCCGCCATCTTCTCCCCTGTCTCTTGCCTTCCCCTTCCCAGAAGCCGTTCCACGTCTGTGCGGAAACTTTGGCTTCTTTCCCTATCTGTAATCGGACGAGTACTGCTCGGAGTGTTTTAGTGGCAGACTTCGGCCCCTGAAGACGGTTGGGGAGGCTGGCGAACGGTGAGCGCGGGAGAGCCCGGATCGGTGGTGCGGCGGATGCTGCTCGGCTCGCAACTCAGGCGACTGCGTGAGGCACGCGGCATCACGCGCGAGGCGGCGGGTTACTCGATCCGCGCCTCCGAGTCGAAGATCAGCCGGATGGAACTGGGCCGGGTGAGCTTCAAGACGCGGGACGTCGAGGACCTGCTGACGCTGTACGGCATCACGGACGAGGCGGAGCGGGCCTCACTGCTCTCCCTCGCCAAGGAGGCCAATGTCGCGGGCTGGTGGCACAGTTACTCGGACGTCCTGCCGAGCTGGTTCCCCACCTACGTGGGCCTGGAGGGCGCGGCGTCGCTGATCCGCGCCTACGAGGTGCAGTTCGTGCACGGCCTGCTGCAGACCGAGGCGTACGCCCGGGCGGTCGTCCGGCGCGGCATGAAGGGCGCCGGCGCGGAGGACGTCGAGCGCCGCGTGGCACTGCGCCTGGAGCGGCAGAAGTACCTCCTGGAGGACAACGCCCCGGAGTGCCACATCATCCTCGACGAGGCCGCCCTGCGCCGTCCCTACGGCGACCGCGAGGTGATGCGCGGCCAGTACCAGCACCTGATCGAGATCTCCGAGCGCCCCAACGTGCGGCTGCAGATCATGCCGTTCGGCTTCGGCGGCCACTCCGGTGAGAGCGGCGCGTTCACGATCCTGTCCTTCCCGGAGTCCGACCTGTCGGACGTGGTCTACCTGGAGCAGCTCACCAGCGCGCTGTACCTCGACAAGCACGAGGACGTGGCCCAGTACGAGAAGGCGCTGAAGGAGCTCCAGCAGGACAGCCCGGGGCCGGACGAGAGCCGCGATCTTCTCCGAGGTCTCCTCCAGCTCTCCTGAAGTCATCCCCAGAACATCGCACTCCGTCCCCAACTTCGCTGCGGCGCACGTACGATGACGTGTGATCAGACCATCACGTCGATCGTGTGTCTGCTAGTGACTTGGGGATCACATGTCGTCCTACTTCACCGACCTGGCTCAGCAGTACATCGACGGTGAGTGGCGCCCGGGGACAGGTTCCTGGGACATCATCGACTTCAACCCGTACGACGCCGAGAAGCTGGCGTCGATCACCATAGCCACGGTCGACGAGGTCGACGAGGCGTACCGGGCGGCGGCCCGTGCTCAGAAGCAGTGGGCCGCGACCAACCCGTACGCCCGCCGCACGGTGTTCGAGAAGGCCCTCCGGCTGATCGAGGAGCGAGAGCAGGAGATCGCCGAGGTGATCATCGCCGAACTCGGCGGCACCCGGCTGAAGGCCGCCTTCGAACTCCACCTCGCCAAGGAGTTCCTGCGCGAGTCGATCCACCTGGCGGTGCGCCCCGAGGGCCGGATCCTCCCGTCGCCGGTCGACGGCAAGGAGAACCGCCTCTACCGCGTGCCGGTCGGTGTGGTGGGGGTGATCAGCCCCTTCAACTTCCCCTTCCTGCTGTCGATCAAGTCGGTCGCCCCGGCGCTCGCGCTCGGCAACGGCGTGGTGCTGAAGCCGCACCAGAACACCCCGATCGTCGGCGGCTCCCTGGTCGCGAAGATCTTCGAGGACGCGGGTCTGCCGGGCGGCCTGCTGAACGTCGTGATCACGGACATCGCCGAGATCGGCGACGCGTTCATCGAGCACCCGGTCCCCAAGGTCATCTCCTTCACCGGCTCCGACAAGGTGGGCCGTCACGTGGCCACCGTCTGCGCCGCCAACTTCAAGCGCTCGGTCCTCGAACTGGGCGGCAACAGCGCTCTGGTGGTCCTCGACGACGCCGACATCGACTACGCGGTCGACGCGGCGGTCTTCAGCCGGTTCGTCCACCAGGGCCAGGTCTGCATGGCCGCCAACCGTGTCCTGGTGGACCGTTCGGTCGCGGAGACGTTCACCGAGAAGTTCGTCGCGAAGGTCAGGACGCTGAAGGCCGGCGACCCGCGCGACCCGGAGACCGTCATCGGCCCGGTCATCAACTCCTCGCAGGCGGACGCGCTCAAGGGCGTCGTCGAGCAGGCGCTCGCGGAGGGCGGCACGGCGCTGGTGCACGGCACGACCCGCGACAACCTCGTCGAGCCGTCCGTCCTCACGGACCTGCCCGCGGACTCCGCCCTGCTCCGGCAGGAGGTCTTCGGCCCGGTCGTCTTCCTCATCCCGTTCGACGGCGAGGAGGAGGCCGTCCGCATCGTCAACGACACCCCGTACGGCCTGAGCGGGGCCGTCCACACCGGTGACATCGAGCGGGGCGTGAACTTCGCCAAGCAGATCGACACCGGCATGTTCCACGTGAACGACGGCACGGTCCACGACGAACCCCTCGTCCCCTTCGGCGGCGAGAAGCAGTCCGGCATCGGCCGTCTGAACGGCGACACCATGGCGGACTCGTTCACCACGCTGAAGTGGATCTCGGTGCAGCACGGCCGCAGCGGCTTCCCGTTCTGACGGGGCGTTCCAGTACGGCGGCGGACATGCACCGAGGTGCGCAGTAGGTGCGTGTCCGCCACGTATCCCCTTGCCGAAGCCAGGGGCGAGCTCGGTGAGCTCGCCCGCCGAGCCGCCCAGCATGAGCACATCACACTGACGGATCGCGGCGTTCCGGTCCGCTGCCACACCGCACTCGGCGGCCAGCCACCCATCAGCCGTGTGAACAACGCCCGGGTCGATACACCTAGGCTGGACGGCATGTCAGCGATCCGTCTCCTCGTGCTCGGCGCGGTCCGCCAGCACGGGCGGGCCCACGGCTACCAGGTGCGCAACGACCTGGAGTACTGGGGCGCGCACGAGTGGTCCAACGCCAAGCCCGGCTCGATCTACCACGCCCTGAAACAGATGGCGAAGCAGGGACTGCTGCACGCGCACGAGATCGCGCCGTCCACCGCGGGCGGCCCGCCGCGCACCGAGTACGAGATCACCGAGGCGGGCATCGAGGAGTACCTCTCGCTGGTCCGCGAGTACCTCACCGCCTACGACCAGCGGCCGGACATGCTCACCGCCGCGCTCGGCTTCATGGTCGACCTGGACCGCGAGGAGGTCCTCGGCCTCCTGGAGGACCGGGTGCGCGCCATCGGGGAGTGGCGCAAGTCCGTCACCGAGTACTACACCCCCGCGGACGGCCCCGAACAGCTCGGCCACATCGGCGAGATCATGAACTTCTGGGTGCACTCCGCCGACGCCGGCGCCGACTGGACCCGGGGTCTCATCGACCGCGTCCGTGGCGGGGCGTACACCTTCGCGGGGGAGGGCGAGCCATTCGTGGGCGTCCTGCCGGAGGGTGAGGAGAACCCCTACGCGACGGGGGAACGGCATCCGGGAGACACCAGCTAATCAAGTTTGACTAAGCGCCTGGGTGGGCATACGCTCCGTCGGCGAGCTAGTAGTCAAGTTTGATTATTCACTCGCTCTGTCATGTGACTCGGAAGGAGTTCGATGACCGACGCGATCGTCGCCGAAGGCCTGTCCAAGAGGTACGGCGACAAGGCGGCCCTGGACGGGCTCGACCTGGCGGTGGCCTCCGGGACGGTGCACGGCCTGCTGGGCCCGAACGGCGCCGGCAAGACCACCGCCGTGCGGATCCTGACCACCCTGCTGCGCCCGGACGAGGGCCGTGCCGAGGTGGCCGGGCACGACGTGGTCCGCCAGGCGTACGACGTACGCCTGCGGATCGGCCTGCTCGGCCAGCACGCGGCCCTGGACGAGGAGCTCTCCGGCCGCCAGAACCTGGACATGTTCGGGCGCCTGCACCACCTGGGCGCCCGCCCCGCGCGCATGCGCGCCGACGAACTCCTGGAACGCTTCGGCCTCGCCGACACCGGCCGCAAGCCCGTCCGCGCCTACAGCGGCGGCATGCGGCGCCGCCTGGACCTGGCGGCCTCCCTCATCACCGAGCCGGAGGTGCTCTTCCTGGACGAACCCACGACCGGCCTCGACCCCCGCGGCCGTGCCGAGGTGTGGGCCGCGGTCCGCTCCCTGGTCGGCGGCGGCACGACGGTCCTGCTGACCACCCAGTACCTGGAGGAGGCCGATCAGCTCGCCGACCGCATCTCCGTCGTCGACCGCGGCCGGGTGGTCGCCGACGGCACGGCGGACGAGCTGAAGACGATGACCGGCGGCGACCGCATCGACATCGTCCTGCGGGACGCCGGCCAACTCGGCGCGGCGGTGGCCCTGTTGCCGGTCGGCGGGCCAGGGGTCCGCGTCGACGCCGACCGCCGGCTGCTCAGCGCCCCCGTCACCGACCGCATGGCGGCACTCTCCGGTGTCGTACGGGCCCTGGAGGAGGCAGGCATCGAGGCGGCGGACGTGTCCCTGCGCCGTCCGACGCTGGACGAGGTGTTCCTGCACCTCACCGGCGACCACCGAGTGAAGGAGGACGCGTGAGTACGAGCCCGTACGCCATGAACGCCTACGCCCTGGCCGATTCCTGGACCATGACCCGGCGTGAGCTCGCCCACTGGGCGCGGCAGCCGGTGCAGGTCGTGGTGAGCCTGGTCTTTCCGGTGATGCTGCTCCTGATGTTCGGCTACCTCATCGGCGGCGGCCGGGGCGTCGAGGGGGACTACGTCGACTATCTCGTCCCCGGCATGCTCGCGCTGACCATGGCGTTCGGACTCGAAGGGACCCTGCTGGCCGTCACGCAGGACCTCAACAAGGGGGTGATCGACCGCTTCCGGTCCATGCCGATGGCCAACGGGGCCGTCCTGGTGGGGCGTTCGGTGGCCGACATGCTCCAGTCGGCGGTGGGCCTGGTCGTGATGATCGGTGTCGGCCACGCGATCGGCTGGCGGACGCACGGCGGCATCACCGGGTTCCTCGGCGCCGTCGGTCTCCTGCTGCTGTTCCGCTTCGCCATGCTGTGGATCGGCATCTACCTGGCGATGGTGGCCGGCAAGCCGGAACTGGTCCAGGCCGTGCAGATCCTGGTCTGGCCGGTCGGGTTCCTCTCCAACGCCTTCGCCACCCCCGACTCCATGCCCGGCTGGCTGGGCTCGGCGGTCGAGTGGAACCCGATGTCCCACACGGCGACCGCGGTACGGGACCTGTTCGGCTGGCCGGGCGCCGAACCGGGCCATGTGTGGGCCGCGGTGGTGTGGCCGCTGGCGCTGCTGGCGGTCTTCTTCCCGCTGGCGGTACGGAGGTTCGGGGCGCTGAGCAAGTAGGGCGTCGAGCGAGGAAGGCGCTGAGCGAGTGGGGCGTCGAGGGAGCGGGGCGGGGCCCTACTTGCTCAGCGCCCACACCCACCACCAGGGCGGGAAGGACCAACGGCGACAGCGCTCGCGCCGGGGGCGCCGGGGCGGCGGGAGGCTGCTGCGCGGTGTCCTGGGCCACGGGCTCACGATGAGGGGACACAGCGGGCCGAACGCCCGGGGGAGTCCGACGGGCATCCGGCGGGGTGAGATCCGCCGGCGAGAGCCGACTTGCACCTCACGTCACGTGAGGCGTCACCGTGGAGCGCGTACCGAAGAAGGGAGCGGACGAAGTGAGCCACTCCGTGGGACAGGTCGCCGGCTTCGCCGGAGTGACGGTGCGCACGCTGCACCACTACGACGACATCGGCCTGCTCGTCCCGAGCGGACGCAGCCACGCGGGCCACCGGCGTTACAGCGACGCCGACCTCGACCGGCTGCAGCAGATCCTGTTCTACCGGGAGCTCGGCTTCCCGCTCGACGAGGTCGCCGCCCTGCTCGACGACCCGGCCGCGGACCCGCGCGCGCACCTGCGCCGCCAGCACGAGTTGCTGACCGCCCGGATCGAGAGGCTGCAGAAGATGGCGGCGGCCGTGGAGCACGCCATGGAGGCACGCACGATGGGTATCGACCTCACGCCGGCTGAGAAGTTCGAGGTCTTCGGCGACAAGGATCCGGAACAGTACGCCGAGGAGGCTGAACAGCGCTGGGGCGGCACGGAGGCGTACGCCGAGTCGCAGCGCCGCGCCGCCCGGTACACCAAGGACGACTGGAAGCGCGTGCAGGCGGAGGCCAACGCCTGGAGCGAGCGCTACGACGCCCTGATGGCCGCCGGTGAGCAGCCGGCCGGCGACCGGGCGATGGACCTGGCCGAGGAGCACCGGCAGCACATCCGCACCTGGTTCTACGACTGCCCGTACGAACTCCATCGGTGCCTCGGCGACATGTACGTGTCCGATGAGCGCTTCAAGGCGTTCTACGACTCCCTGCGGCCGGGCCTCGCCGAACACCTCAGGGACGCGATCAAGGCGAACGCGGCCCGCCGCACCGCCTAGGGCGTGTTTCGAAAGTGGCGTCGTTCGCCCGGAGGGCGGGGCTCGCGGCGTCTGGTGCGGTGCATCGCAAGGCGGAGGGTCGTCCGCGTACCGGGTGTACGTGGACGATCCCGACAACGCGGCGAGGTGCCGTGCCAGGCGTCGCGAGCCAGACGGGACTTTCGAAACACGCCCTAGCACCCTGGCCCGGGACGTTCACTCCCGGGCCAGGACCACCGCCGTCCCGTAGGCGCACACCTCGGTGCCGACGTCCGCCGCCTCGGTCACGTCGAAGCGGAACATCAGCACAGCGTTGGCGCCCCGCGCGCGTGCCTGCTCCACCAGCCGCTCCATGGCCTGGTTCCGGGTCTGCACGAGCGTCTTGGTGAGCCCTCTCAGCTCACCCCCGATCATCGACTTCAGGCCCGCGCCGATCTGACTGCCCAGGTGCCGGGAGCGCACGGTCAACCCGAAGACCTCACCGAGGACTTCCTGGACGCGGTGGCCGGGTACGTCGTTCGTCGTCACGACCAGCACGTCCGACTCGGGACCCTGGCCGCCGCCGTATTCTTCGATGCCCATGACTCACAGCTTTGTCCCATGGGGCGCACAGTGCATCCTGGAGGCACCGGTGGAACCTGGGCCGGAGTCATTGCGTTGATAGCTTTGTCCGGCCGTACCAGGACGCCGTATCTTCCTCCACCCCTCAGGAGCCCGGAACCGTGACGACGATTGCCCTCGGACCGAGCTGGCTGGACCCCAATTATCTGCTCGACACGTACAGCATCTGGGGCCTGCTGCTCATCGTGTTCGCGGAGTCGGGCCTGCTGATCGGGTTCTTCCTGCCGGGTGACTCCCTGCTGTTCACCGCGGGCCTGCTGATCACCTCGGGCCAGCTGGACTTCCCGCTGTGGGGGGCGATCGCCCTCATCTGCGTCGCCGCGATCCTGGGCGACCAGGCGGGTTACATGTTCGGCAAGAAGGTCGGCCCGTCGCTCTTCAACCGCCCGGACTCCCGCTTCTTCAAGCAGGAGAACGTCACCAAGGCGCACGACTTCTTCGAGAAGTACGGCCCGAAGTCCCTGGTCCTGGCCCGCTTCGTGCCGATCGTGCGGACGTTCACGCCGATCATCGCCGGCGTCAGCGGCATGCGGTACCGCTCGTTCCTGATCTTCAACGTCGTCGGCGGTGTCCTGTGGGGCGCGGGCGTGACGTTCCTCGGCTCCTGGCTCGGCAACATCGACTTCGTCAACAAGAACATCGAAGCGATCCTCATCCTGATCGTCTTCGTCTCGGTGGTCCCGATCATCATCGAGTTCTGGCGGGCCCGCTCCAAGTCGAAGAAGAACCCGCCCCAGGCCCCCGCCCAGCACCAGCAGCACCAGCACCAGCCCCCGGCCATGGACGACGCGACGACCCAGCTCCGCCGCATCCCCGCCACGGACCAGCCCCAGCACCAGCAGCAGTACGGCGACCAGGGCAACCAGGGCCGGCCCCAGCAGCAGTACGGCTACGACCAGTACTACGGCCAGCAGCAGCCCCCGCAGCAGCCGTACGGGCAGCAGCAGCCGCCCCAGCAGCCGTACGGCCAGCAGCAGCCGCCCCAGCAGCAGCCCCCGCAGCAGCCGTACGGCCAGCAGCAGCCTCCGCAGCAGCCCTACACCCCGCAGCCGTACGGCTCCCAGCAGGGCACCTACGACCCGAACCAGCAGCAGCCCTACAACGGCGGCTACTGACGAGCGCGTCCTGTGGCGACGCGGGGCCTAGAAACCCCGCGTCCGCTTGGCGGCCCGCCGCCCCGCCGCACTGCCCGTCCCCGGCAGCCGCAGGAACAGCCGCGAGATCTCCGACCCGAGGTTGACGCCGATGGCGATGGCCATGGCCAGCGCCGCCGCCTTGGACAGCGACACCAGCCCCTCGTCGACCTGGTTCTGCGCGATCGACAACAGCCCGAAGTACGTCGCGGAACCCGGCAGCAGGGGCCCGATCGCCGCCGTCGTGTACGGCAGCGCGGACGCGAACCGGTACCGCGACAGCAACTGCCCGAACAGGCCCACGAGCCCCGCCGCGACGGCCGTGGAAGCGACCGGCGAGAGCCCGCCCGTGTAGTGCATCGCGCCGTACACCGACCACGCGACACCGCCGTTCAGCGTCACGGCCAGCACGGTGGATCGTTCCTGCTGGAGCAGCACGGCGAAGGTGAGCGACAGCAGCATCGACGCGCCGATCTGCCACAGCGGCCGCGGGGTGATGCCCAGGGTCGCGTCGGGGTTGAGATGGGCGCCCAGCTGGACACCGACGTAGAGCATCACCAGCACCCCGACGACGATGCCCACGAAGAAGTACATGACCTCCAGCAGCCGCGCGGACGCGGTGATGTAGAAGCCGGTCAGACCGTCCTGCACGCCCGCCACCAGCGCCCGTCCGGGCAGCAGCGCGAACAGCCCACCGGTGATCACCGCGGACGCCTTCACGTCCACGTCCGCCAGCGTCAGCGCGATGCCCATCGCGGCCGGCGGCATCGCGGCGACCGTGAACTGGTAGAACTCCGGCAGCCCGCGCCCCGCGCACAGCCACGCCAGCCGGTCACCGAGCATCGCGCCCAGCGCGGCCGTGATGAAGACGATCACGTCACCGCCGACCAGCACGGAGGCGGCACCCGCGAGCAGCCCGCTCGCCGAGGTCAGCACCCAGCCGGGGTACGGATGCCGGTTGCGCCGGATCTCCGCCAGCCGCCGGTACGCCTCCTCCAGGGAGATCGACGTGTCCGGGTCGCTGAGGTCGTCCACCAGCCGGAAGACGGCCGCCAGGCGCGTGTAGTCGGTGCCCCGGCGGCGCACGGTCCGCGACGCCGTCACCGGGTCCTCGACCAGGGACGGCTGGTAGGAGACCGACAGCAGGGTGAAGGTGACGTTCGGCTCGCAGCGGTCCAGGCCGTAGGACCGGCAGACCGCGAACATCGCCGCCTCGACGTCCTCGGCGCCCTCGCCGCCGGCCAGCAGCAGCTCGCCGATCCGCAGCGTCAGGTCGAGGACGCGCGGGACGGCCGGCCCCTCCTCCTCTTCCGCCTTGTGCGCCGGCTCCGGCGCGGGCCGCTCGGTCACCGGCATCCGCAGCATCGTGCGCATCCGGTCCTGCCACGGCACGTCCTTGGTCAGACTGACCACGGGGATCCCGGTCGGCGGCGTGAACGCGGGCGGCGCGTGCCGGGCGCTGTACGTCCTCGGCGGATTGAACGCCGACCCCTCCGGCTCGGCACCGGAGGACGGCTGCGGCACGTCCAGCCCGTCCGGCAGGGCGAACTCGGACGTGGTGTCCGACTCCCCGCCGGTCCTCGGGACGGCCAGCCCCCGGGGAACCGCGAACTCGGACGTGTTCTCCGCGTCAGCCGTCACCGGAGGCGCGAACACGCTCCTCGCCTCGTCCGACCGCGGCTTGCGGTCCTCCGCGTGCGTCACTCCGTAGCGCTCCCTGTACGACACGTTCAGCAAACCTCAGTATGCGCACAGGTACGCGAACGGGCCGCGCCACCCCGGGAGGGGTCGCGCGGCCCGCGAGGCACAGCGGCGATCAGTGGCCGCCCGTCTCCTTGAAGCGCTTGTACGACCGCTCGATCTCCGCCTCGGCGTCCGAGCGGCCCACCCAGTTGGCACCCTCGACCGACTTGCCGGGCTCCAGGTCCTTGTAGACCTCGAAGAAGTGCTGGATCTCCAGGCGGTCGAACTCCGAGACGTGGTGGATGTCGCGCAGGTGCTCCACCCGCGGGTCGTGCGCGGGCACGCACAGCAGCTTGTCGTCGCCGCCGGCCTCGTCCGTCATGCGGAACATGCCGATCGTGCGGCACTGGATGAGGCAGCCGGGGAAGGTCGGCTCGTCCAGGATGACCAGCGCGTCCAGCGGGTCTCCGTCCTCGCCGAGCGTGTTCTCGACGAAGCCGTAGTCGGCCGGATAGCTGGTCGAGGTGAAGAGGCGACGGTCCAGGCGGATCCGACCGGTCTCGTGGTCCACCTCGTACTTGTTCCGCGAACCCTTCGGAATCTCGATCGTGACGTCGAACTCCACCGGTGGCTCCTCCATGATCAGCACATAGTTCTGGTGGTTAAGTGTCCCTCACGCAGGTGTGTGATCGCGAAAGGGGCTGGTGGTCGTGCCAGAGCTGAGGCCTTGGCGAGCCGCGAGACCGCATGTGACGCGGGCCGCGAACGCCGTACGACCGCGCCTGGCACGCGCTCGAAACGCCGTCCGACCCCGTGTGGCGCGAGCCGCGGACGCTGTACGCCCTCGTCTCGCACGCGCCGCGACGGCCACGAAACCGCAGGTCGCACGGCTGGCACGGGCCGCGGGGCCGCGACTGGCACGGATCCCGAGGCCGAAGACCGTCAGAACCTGGCAGTACACCGCGACGGCTGCCACCGCCGGACTGGCGCTGGCCGCCTCGGTGGTGACCGCGGCAGGACCCTGGGACTCCACCGGTCAGCGTACGGCCGAGCGGGACCGGGCGGCCGCCCGGGAGCACACGGGTGGCGCAGATCACGACGGCTCCTCGGGGACGACGGGCGGGGCGCCCCGGCCCGCCCCCAGCGCCGCCTCCGTCCTGGCCGGCCTCGGCCGCAGCTCGAACACGGTGACGGCGGCACCGACCGGACAGGGCCTGTCCGCCGTCCTGGACCCGCTCCTGAAGGACGCGGCGCTCGGCACCCGCCGCAGTGCCGTGGTCGTGGACGTCGCCACCGGCAAGCGCCTCTACGGCACCGGCGCGGACGAGGCACTGACCCCCGCCTCCACCACGAAGATCGCCACCGCCGTCGCCGCGCTCTCCGCGCTGGGCGCCGACCACCGCCTCACCACCCGGACCGCCCTGGAGGCCGGCACCGAGGAGCTGGTCCTGGTCGGCGGCGGCGACCCCACCCTCACCGCCCACCGGGACGCCCGGGGCTGGGCGAGCCTGCGCACCCTCGCCGACCGGACGGCCGCCGCCCTGAAGAAGCGGGACCTGCGCGAGGTGACGCTGTCGTACGACACCACCCTGTACGCCGGCTCGGAACTTCACCCCATCGGAGTCAACGAGAACCTCGCGCCCGTCACCGCCCTGATGACCGACGAGGCCCGCACGGACGACTCCGGCAGCGGGCCCGTGCTCCGGGTGACCGATCCGGCGGCGGACGCGGCCCGCACGTTCGCCGCGCTCCTGAAGGACCACGGCATCAGGACGACCTCCCCGGGCCCCTCCAAGGCGACCGGCCGCGCCGAGTCCCTCGCCACGGTCTCCTCACCCCCGCTCGCCACCCTCGTCGAACGCATGCTGACCAACAGCGACAACGACATCGCCGAGGCCCTCGCGCGCCAGACGGCGGTCGCCTCAGGCGAACGCGCCGACTTCGACGGCGCGGGCAGGGCGATGGCCGCACAGCTGAGGAAGCTCGGCCTGCCCATGGCGGGCGCCGAGTTCCACGACGGCAGCGGCCTGGACCGCGACGACCGGCTCACCGCCGACCTGCTCACGGCGCTGCTGGTCAAGGCGGGCGACCCGGCCCGTCCCGCACTCCGCCCGGTCCTCACCGGCCTCCCGGTGGCCGGCTTCACCGGCACCCTGAGCGGCCGCTACACGGACGGCGCGGCAGGCATCGTACGAGCGAAGACGGGCACCCTGACCGGCGTGAACACGCTGGCCGGAACGGTCGTCGACCAGGACGGGCGGCTCCTGGCCTTCGCCTTCCTGGCCTCGGACACGACGGATCCGACGGCGGCGCAGGCGGCCCTGGACCGGACGGCGACGGCGCTGGCGTCCTGCGGCTGTCGCTGACAGCGGAGGGCGCCGGCCCGGCGGGCCCCCGGCCACCGCCGGGTTCCACGGCCTGCCCCTGGGCGACACGCTCACGTACGGTTGACGCATGACGAGCATCGGTGGTGCAGAGATGGTCGACTGGAATCTCGCGGTGGCGACCGCGACCCGGCTCGTACGGCCGGGACCCGACGTGAGCCGCGACGAGGCCCGAGCCGTCGTCGCGGAGCTGCGCCGGCATGCCAAAGCCTCGGAGGAACACGTCCGGGGCTTCACTCGTATGGGTACGGAGGACGTCCACGACACCCCCGTACTCGTCGTCGACCGCCCCGGCTGGGTCCGGGCGAACGTCGCAGGCTTCCGGGAGATCCTCAAGCCGCTCCTCGGCAAGATGCAGGAGCGGCGCGGCAACACCCCCGGCGGCGCGGTCCTCGGCGCCGTCGGCGGCAAGGTCACCGGTGTGGAACTCGGCATGCTGCTGTCGTTCCTGTCCTCCCGCGTCCTCGGCCAGTACGAGACCTTCGCCCCGGCCACGCGGGAACTCCCGGCGGGCGGGAGCGGCGGCGGCCGCCTGCTCCTCGTCGCCCCGAACATCGTGCACGTCGAGCGCGAACTGGACGTGCAGCCCCACGACTTCAGGCTGTGGGTGTGCCTGCACGAGGAGACGCACCGCACGCAGTTCACCGCCGTGCCCTGGCTGCGGGACCACCTGGAGGGTGAAATCCAGTCGTTCCTGGGGGAGACCGAGGTCGACCCCATGACCGTCCTGGAGCGCGTCCGGGAGGCCGCCCAGTCCCTGGTCGGCGGGCGCCCCGAGGGCGAGGAGGGCGAGGGCGGCAGGTCCCTCGTGGAGATCGTGCAGACGCCCGCCCAGCGGGAGATCCTCGGCCGCCTCACCGCCGTCATGTCCCTCCTGGAGGGCCACGCCGACTTCGTGATGGACGGGGTCGGCCCCCAGGTCGTGCCGACCGTCGCCGAGATCCGCGAGAAGTTCCAGCAGCGCCGCGCCCAGGGCGCCTCCCGGCTGGACATGGCCCTGCGCAAGCTGCTGGGCCTGGACGCCAAGCTCAGGCAGTACCGCGACGGCGAACGCTTCGTGAGTGCCGTCGTCGACCAGGTCGGCATGGACGGCTTCAACCGCGTGTGGACCTCCCCGAACACCCTCCCGACCAAGGCGGAGATCGCCAAACCGGCGGACTGGATCGCGCGGGTGCACCGCAAGGCCGAGTCGTGAACCGGCTGCGGAGGTCGTGAAACGAATCCGGCCGACGGCAGGCGAACGCCCCTTCAATCACCCGTCCGAGGGACCGTGAGCGATGGGTAGGCGTGCAATGCTCGGGGAACGGCCGGGTTCTGTCACCATCTACACACTCTGCGTGACCGAACCCGGGCTCACCCCCCGAAAACTTCATGAAGGGAACCGGACATGGGTCCCCATCCTGCGGTCGCGGCGATACGCCTGGCGGTCCGCCGCGTCCTCCACGACATCCTCACCGAGCACAGCCGTACGACCGAAGACCTCCACGCCTGCGAACCCGCCCCGCACGCCCCCCCGCACGAGCGCCCGCCGTCGCCGCTCGTGCTTGTGGCGTGCTCCGGCGGCGCCGACTCCATGGCTCTCGCCTCCGCCCTGGCGTTCGAAGCGCCCAAGCTCGCCCTGCGCGCCGGGGGCGTCACCGTCGACCACGGGCTGCAGCCCGGCTCCGACCTGCGCGCCGACGAGGTCGTCCTGCGCCTGCGCGAACTCGGCCTGGACCCCGTCGAGTCCACCGCCGTGACCGTCGGCCGCGAGGGCGGCCCCGAGGCAGCCGCCCGGGACGCCCGCTACGCCGCGCTCGACGCCGCCGCCGAACGCCACGGCGCCACGGCGATCCTGCTCGGGCACACCCGCGACGACCAGGCCGAAACCGTCCTGCTCGGCCTCGCCCGCGGCTCCGGCATCCGCTCCCTGTCCGGGATGGCCGCTGTCTCCGGGGGTCCGGGGGCCGCCCGCCGTTACCGCCGCCCGTTCCTCCAGATCGACCGGCAGACCGCCCGCAAGGCCTGCATGGTCCAGTCTCTACCGGTCTGGGACGACCCGCACAACACCGACCCGGCGTACACCCGTTCCCGGCTGCGCCACGAGGGCCTGCCCGCCCTGGAGAAGGCGCTCGGCAAGGGCGTCGTGGAGGCGCTCGCCCGGACGGCCCAGCTGTCCCGTGACGACGCCGACGCCCTCGACGCCTGGGCCGGCCAGGCCGAAGCCTCCGTACGGGACGCCACCGGCCTGCTGGAGTGCGCCAAGCTCTACGCCCTGCCGCCCGCCGTGCGCCGCCGTGTCCTGCGCCGCGCCGCCATCGAGGCCGGCGCCCCCGCGGGTTCGTTGTTCGCCCGCCACATCGAGGAAGTCGACCGGCTGATCACCGGCTGGCGCGGCCAGGGAGCCATCAATCTCCCGGGCAAGGTCGTCGCCCAGCGGCAGGGTGGCAGACTGGTGATTCGGCAAGGCTGAATCCCGGCCTCTCCGTGCACCTCGGAGAGGGGCAGGGCAGCCGGTTGGACGACCGAAAGTGATGCGGGTGGACGCGAAAGACATGGGTGCCGACCTCAAGTCGGTGCTCATCACCAAGGAAGAGATCGACGCCAAGCTGGTCGAGCTGGCCGCGAAGATCGACGCGGAGTACGCGGGCAAGGATCTGCTGATCGTCGGCGTCCTCAAGGGCGCGGTGATGGTCATGGCCGACCTCGCACGGGCGCTGTCCACCCCCGTCACCATGGACTGGATGGCCGTGTCCTCCTACGGCGCGGGCACCCAGTCCTCCGGTGTGGTGCGGATCCTCAAGGACCTCGACACCGACATCAAGGGCAAGCACGTCCTGATCGTCGAGGACATCATCGACTCCGGCCTGACCCTGTCCTGGCTGATCTCCAACCTCGGCTCGCGCGAGCCCGCCTCCCTCAAGGTGTGCACGCTGCTGCGCAAGCCCGAGGCCGCCAAGGTCGCGATCGACGTGGAGTGGGTCGGTTTCGACATCCCCAACGAGTTCGTCGTGGGCTACGGCCTCGACTACGCCGAGAAGTACCGCAACCTCCCGTTCGTGGGTACGCTCGCGCCCCACGTCTACGGCGGCTGAGCCAGACGGCCCAAGCCCTGTAAGACGATCGGGAACCCCAGCGGGTTTCGTTCCGTTGGAGCATGCAGACGGGTTCCTCAGCTCTCCCGTGCGGCTTCGGTCCACGATGCTGGGGTACCGTCGGAAGAACTGTCTTATCAAACTCACTATGGCAGGAGGGACGGGGCGGCACCGCTCCGTATGGATGGACGTGAAGCGATACTTCCGTGGGCCGGTCATGTGGATCGTGCTGGCCGTCCTTGCCGTGGTCGTGTTGATGCAGGTCGTCGGCTCGTCCGGTGGCTACAAGACGGTGGACACCGGCCAGGTGATCCAGGCGATCAGTGACAACAAGGTCGAATCAGCCAAGCTGACCACCGGCGACGAGCAGACCATCAAGGTCCAGCTCAAGGACGGCGAAAAGATCGAGGGCAGCTCGAAGATCCAGGCGAGCTACATCGGCGATCAGGGCGCGACCCTCGCCGGCACTCTGCAGAACAAATACCAGGACAAGCAGATCCCGGACGGTTACACCGTCTCGCCGACGAAGCAGAACGCCTTCGTCGGGATCCTGCTCTCCCTGCTCCCCTTCGTCCTCATCGTGGTCGTCTTCCTGTTCCTGATGAATCAGATGCAGGGCGGCGGCTCCCGGGTCATGAACTTCGGGAAGTCCAAGGCGAAGCTCATCACCAAGGACACCCCGAAGACGACGTTCTCGGACGTCGCCGGATCCGACGAGGCCGTCGAGGAACTGCACGAGATCAAGGAGTTCCTGCAGGAACCGGCCAAGTTCCAGGCCGTCGGCGCCAAGATCCCGAAGGGCGTCCTGCTGTACGGCCCTCCCGGCACCGGCAAGACCCTGCTCGCGCGTGCCGTCGCGGGCGAGGCGGGCGTCCCCTTCTACTCGATCTCCGGTTCCGACTTCGTCGAGATGTTCGTCGGTGTCGGTGCCTCCCGAGTCCGTGACCTGTTCGAACAGGCCAAGGCGAACGCCCCGGCGATCGTCTTCGTCGACGAGATCGACGCGGTCGGCCGCCACCGCGGCGCCGGCCTCGGCGGCGGTCACGACGAGCGCGAGCAGACGCTGAACCAGCTCCTGGTCGAGATGGACGGCTTCGACGTCAAGGGCGGTGTGATCCTCATCGCCGCCACGAACCGTCCGGACATCCTCGACCCGGCACTGCTGCGTCCCGGCCGCTTCGACCGCCAGATCGCGGTCGACCGCCCGGACATGCTGGGCCGTCTGGCGATCCTCAAGGTCCACCAGAAGGGCAAGCCGGTCGCGCCGGACGTCGACCTGTCGGCCGTCGCCCGCCGCACCCCGGGGTTCACCGGCGCGGACCTGTCGAACGTGCTGAACGAAGCGGCGCTCCTGACGGCGCGCAGCAACAAGAAGCTGATCGACAACCACATGCTGGACGAGGCCATCGACCGCGTCGTGGCGGGCCCGCAGAAGCGGACCCGGATCATGTCGGACAAGGAAAAGAAGATCACCGCGTACCACGAGGGCGGCCACGCCCTGGTCGCGGCGGCCTCCCCGAACTCCGACCCGGTCCACAAGATCACGATCCTCTCGCGAGGCCGTGCTCTGGGCTACACGATGGTCCTGCCGGACGAGGACAAGTACTCGACCACGCGCAACGAGATGCTGGACCAGCTGGCCTACATGCTGGGCGGCCGCGCGGCCGAGGAACTGGTCTTCCACGACCCGACCACGGGTGCCGCCAACGACATCGAGAAGGCCACGGCAACGGCCCGCGCGATGGTCACGCAGTACGGCATGACCGAGCGTCTCGGCGCCATCAAGTTCGGTGGCGACAACACCGAGCCGTTCCTCGGACGTGAGATGGCCCACCAGCGCGACTACTCGGAAGAGGTCGCCGCGCTGGTCGACGAAGAGGTCAAGAAGCTGATCGAGAACGCGCACAACGAGGCCTGGGAGATCCTGGTCGAGAACCGCGACGTCCTCGACAACCTGGTGCTCCAGCTGCTGGAGAAGGAGACGCTGAACAAGGAGCAGATCGCCGAGATCTTCGCTCCGATCGTCAAGCGTCCCCCACGGCCGGCCTGGACCGGCTCCTCCCGCCGCACGCCGTCCACCCGTCCGCCGGTGCTCTCCCCCCGGGAGCTCGCACTGACGAACGGCGCCAACGGCGCGACGCCGGCGATCTCCACCGCGAAGTCCACCGCGGCGGAGCCCGCCCCGGCGGCCGAGCCGGCCCCCGAGGAGCGTCCGGAGAGCTGACTCCCCGGACTCCTCGGGTCCGGTGACCCCACCAGGCCCGAAATGAGCGCCGCGCCCCCCAGGTTCTAGCCTGGGGGGTGCGGCGTTTGTATATCCGCAGATGAGGCGTGCGGTCCATGCGCGCGACAGGCACAGGAACGAGGCACCAGATGACCGACCCCGTGACGCTGGACAGCGAGGGCTCCATCGGCGATTTCGACGAGAAGCGCGCCGAGAACGCCGTCCGCGAACTGCTGATCGCGGTCGGCGAGGATCCCGACCGCGAGGGACTCAGGGAGACGCCGGCGCGGGTGGCGCGGGCGTACAAGGAGATATTCGCGGGGCTGTGGCAGCAGCCCGAGGACGTGCTGACCACGACGTTCGACATAGGGCACGACGAGATGGTGCTCGTGAAGGACATCGAGGTGTACAGCACCTGTGAGCACCATCTGGTGCCGTTCAGGGGGGTGGCGCACGTCGGATACATCCCGTCCACCACGGGCAAGATCACCGGTCTGTCCAAGCTGGCCCGGCTGGTGGACGTCTACGCCCGCCGTCCGCAGGTGCAGGAACGACTCACCACGCAGATCGCAGACTCCCTGATGGAGATCCTGGAGCCGCGCGGTGTGATCGTCGTCATCGAGTGCGAGCACATGTGCATGTCGATGCGCGGCATCCGCAAGCCCGGCGCCAAGACCCTGACGTCGGCCGTGCGCGGGCAGCTGCGGGACGCGGCGACGCGCAACGAGGCGATGAGCCTCATCATGGCGCGCTGAGCGATTCGCCGACCGCCCGGCGGGTCACGCCGTCGAGGCCGCCCCGGTGGTGTGGTCGTCGTCGTCCTCCGGGAGCCGGCACACGCGCTCCAGGAAGATGGCGGCCGCTATGACGGCGATGCCCGCGAGGACCGAGAAGCCGGCGTAGATGGCCTGGTCGCGGCGGGCGGGGATGTCCAGGGACTCCAGCAGGAAGACGCCGGCGCCGCCGTACATGCCCGAGACCAGGGCGGCGACCAGGGCGCTCGCCTGCCCGAAGACGACCGCGCGGGCCGCCATCAGCGGATCCACGCCCTTGGCCTCGGGGCGACGCTCGCGCTGGGCCTTGAGGCGGGCACGGATCGAGAGCGCCGTGGACAGGAGCACCGCGGCGATCAGCGCCAGGACGACGGGGGCGGCCAGGGGGACGCTGGGCAGGGTCCCGACCGAGTTCCACAGGCGGGCGCCCGCCCAGGACAGGATTCCGGCAACGGCGAAGACGCCGGCCAGCACCCTGATACGCAGCTCTCTCACGGTGTTCCTTCAGCTCCCCCGGGGTCTCACGGACTGTGGCCGTCTTGACCTTAACGGCTATTCGGGCAGCCGGAGTTCCAAGTCCTTGCGCGCCTCGACACCGTCGTGGGTGACGGTGTCGAGGAGATCGGCGACCGTGCCGCGCCCGGGCAGCTGGGCTTCGGGCTCCACGTCGCGCCAGGGGGCGAGCACGAACGCGCGTTCGTGGGCGCGCGGGTGGGGGAGGGTGAGATGCGGGTCGTCGGTGACGACGTCGGCGTACGCGACGATGTCGACGTCCAGGGTGCGGGCGCCCCAGCGTTCCTCCCGGACACGGTGGAAGGCCTCCTCGACGGCGTGCGCCCGCTCCAGGAGGGAGGACGGGGGCAGCGTCGTCTTCAGCACCACGACCGCGTTGAAGTACGAGGGCTGGCTGCCCGGCTCGACGCCCCACGGCTCCGTCTCGTACACCGGGGACACCGCCTTGACGCGGACGCCCGGGGTGTCCTCCAGGGCGTCCACGGCGCCCTGGAGGGTCTCCAGGCGGTTGCCGAGGTTGGAGCCGAGGGAGATCACGGCGCGCTGGGGGTTGTGCAGGGTGGTGTCGGCGGCATCGACCTTCTCGACGACGGAGGCCGGTACCGGCTGTACGGTCGGGTCGCTGGGCCCCTCGGTGAAGAACGCGGTCATACTCGGCTCCGGGTGATGGTGACGGTCACGTCGTCGAAGGGGACGGTGATCGGCGCGTCCGGCTTGTGGACGCAGACCTCGACCTCCTGGACACCTTCGTGCTTCAGACAGGCCTGGGCGACGCGTTCGGCGAGCGTCTCGATGAGGTTCACGGGTTCGCCCTGGACGACGGCCACGACCTCCTCCGCCACGATGCCGTAGTGCACGGTCCTCGCCAGGTCGTCGTCGGCGGCGGCCGGCCGGGTGTCCAGGCCAAGGACGAGGTCCACGATGAAGGTCTGGCCCTCCTCGCGCTCCTTGGGGAACACACCGTGGTGCCCACGGGCCTTCAGGCCGCGCAGCGCGACACGATCCACGCGAATCACTCCTGCAATCGTCGGTCACGGCCGGTCCCCGCCGTGTGCGGGCGGTCCACCGGCCTCGAACGAATCTACCCGCGAGCACTGACAGAGCCGGTCCACGGGGCCGGGGGTCCGCGCCGGGCCCGGAGGGTTCGTCGTGTGTTTCCCCCGGGGAACCCGGCGGCTCACGGGCTGGTAGCCGCCCATACCCGGGGGTAGGTGATTCCAACCACTTCTTGCTCCCTGCGGGCGGTTCCGATGACTTTCGCGAGCCGTCCCGGGCGGCTCCGGGAGGTCCCGGTCGCTCGGCCGGTCCTGTGGTCCGCATACCCACTCAGGCGGGGGTGTCGTCGCTTTCGTCCTCGTCTGTTTCGGCCAGAACGGGGGAGGCATGGTGGGACCAGAGTTTCCAGCCGTCCGCTGTGCGGCGGAACACGTTCGTGGCGACCACCAGCTGGCCGACGAGCGGGCCGAGCTCGTCGCCGCCCTCGGGCGCGGGGCCGCCGCTGAGGATGTTCTCGGTGCAGGTCACCAGGGCGGTGTCGCCGGTGACGGAGACATGCACGTCGGTGAGGAAGAACTGGATGTAGTCGGTGTTCGCCATGATCAGGGCGTACGACCTGAGGACCTCCCCCCGGCCGTTCAGCACGGGCCAGCCCGGGTGCACGGCGGAGATCACCCCGGCGTCGGCCGGGTCGTGGTACGTCTCGTCGACGCCCAGGTCGCCAGGGGTGAGCCAGAGTGAGGACAGCACCTCGAAGTCGCCGCGTTCCATGGCCTCGTAGTAGGCCGTGTTGGCGAGTTCGACCTCTTCCACGTCGATGTGCGGGGCGCTCACCGGGCTCCTTCCGCGCGGGTGCCTGCCCCACGTGCTTCTTCCACGGCGCGTGCGACCCGTACCGCGTCCGCCGTCGCGCGCACCTCGTGGACGCGCACCGCCCACGCGCCGGCGTGCGCCGCGAGCGCCGAGACGGCGGCCGTGGCGGCGTCCCGCTCGCGCGCCGGCGGCGGAGCGGCCTGCGGGCCGGCCAGGACACGGCCCAGGAACCGCTTGCGGGAGGCGGCGACGAGGACCGGGCGGCCGAGACCGAGCAGGCGGTCCAGGTGGGCGAGGAGGGTGAGGTCGTGCTCGGCGTTCTTCGAGAAGCCGAGGCCGGGGTCGACGACGACCCGGTCGGGGGCGATGCCGCCGTCCAGGACGGCCCGCACGCGCGCGTGCAGCTCGTCGACGACTTCGGCGACGACGTCGTCGTAGACGCCCTTGACGTTGCCGCCCTCCAGGAAGCCACGCCAGTGCATGACGACGAAGGGGGCACCGGCCTCCGCGACGACCGGGATCATCGCGGGGTCGGCGAGGCCGCCGCTGACGTCGTTGACGAGGGCGGCGCCGGCGGCGAGGGCCTGTTCGGCGACGGAGGCGCGCATGGTGTCGACGGAGACCGTGACGCCTTCGGAGGCGAGGCCGCGGACGACCGGGATGACGCGCTTGAGCTCCTCGGCCTCGTCGACCCGGGTGGCGCCGGGGCGGGTGGACTCACCGCCGACGTCGACCAGGTCCGCGCCCTCGGTGACCAGGTCGAGGCCGTGTTTGACGGCGGCCACGGTGTCGAAGAAGCGGCCGCCGTCGGAGAAGGAATCGGGGGTCACGTTCACGACCCCCATGACCGCGCACCGGTCCCATTCGGGAAGGCCCGCGACGCGCCCGCGTCCGCTCTGCTTGCTCATACGTTCAGCCTAGGCCCCGCCAGGGGACGTGCGGCCCGGGGACCGGCCGATGCGGGCGATCCCCGGACGAGGCTTGAGCGGAGGCCCCCGGCGGGAGGAGGGAGTGGGGCTTCCGGTCCGGCCGGTCCTGGCGGGCGGGTTCGTCTCGGGGACCGTGGACGTTCCGTTCCGTCATGGTCACTCACGCCGCGCGGACGTTCCGTTCCGTCGCCACGTGGGCACACGCGCGTGCGGGGGCGGCACGGCGGCGGAGGAAGCGCGGCAGCGGGAGGCCGAGGTCGACGAAGCCCTCCGCCTGCATGGCGGCGAAGCCGATGCGCGGCAGGTCGCCGGAGGCGCGGTAGACGACGAAGCGCGGCTCCCAGCGAGGCCGGAACTTCGCGTTGAACTTGTACAGGGACTCGATCTGGAACCAGCGGGACAGGAACACCAGCAGCGCGCGCCAGGCGCGCAGCACCGGGCCCGCGCCGATCTTCTCGCCGCGCGCCAGTGCCGAGCGGAACATCGCGAAGTTGAGCGACACGCGCGTGACGCCCAGGCGGGGGGCCGCCTGGAGTGCCGCCACGATCAGCAGCTCGTTCATGCCGGGGTCGGCCGAGCGGTCGCGGCGCATCAGGTCCAGGGAGGCGCCGTCCGCGCCCCACGGCACGAAGTGCAGGATCGCCTTGAGGTCGCCGTAGGGCCCCGGCCGGTCGTCCGGCCTGTGGGCGGTGGCGATGAGGCAGTCGCCGTCGGCCGGGTCGCCGATGCGGCCCAGCGCCATGGAGAAGCCGCGCTCGGTGGCGGTGCCGCGCCAGTCGTCGGCGGCGCGGCGGATCCGCTCCAGCTCGGTCTCCCCGACGTCACGGACGCGCCGTACCCGGGTCTTGTAACCGGCTCGCTCGATGCGCTTGACCATCTGACGTACGTTGCGCATCGTGCGGCCGGCGAGCGAGAAATCCGCGACGTCCACCACCGCCTCGTCGCCCAGTTCGAGGGCGTCCAGGCCGGTCTCGCGGGTCCAGACCTCGCCGCCGGTCTCGGAGCAGCCCATGACGGCGGGCGTCCACGAGTGGGCCCGGGCCTCGTCCATGAAGCGTTCGATGGCGCCCGGCCAGGCCTCCACGTCGCCGATCGGGTCACCGCTGGCGAGCATCACGCCGGACACGACCCGGTAGGTCACCGCCGCCTTGCCGCTGGGCGAGAAGACGACGGCCTTGTCGCGGCGCAGCGCGAAGTGGCCGAGGGAGTCGCGGCCGCCGTGCCGGTCCAGCAGGGCGCGCAGGCGGTCCTCGTCCTCCCCGGTGAGGCGCGCGGCCGGGTGCTCGGGCCGCAGGGCGAGGTAGATCGTCGTGACGGCGGTGAGCAGCCCGAGGGCGCCCAGCGACATGGCGACCGTCCAGGACGTGTCGCCCTGGTAGTCGACCGGGCCCTGGAAGCCGAACAGGCCGTACAGGACGTGGGTGAGGCGATCGGCCAGACTGGGGTCGCCGACCACGTGGTCCGGGTGGACGCTGACGATGACCAGCCCGAGAACGAGGGAACCGGCGCCCATGAGGACGAAGTTGGCGAGCGCGCGCCAGCGGCTGCGCGGGTCGGGCAGGGCCGTGAACCGGTCGCGGTGGCGCAGCAGGGGCGCCAGCAGCGCGAGGGTGATGAGCACGCCCACCAGGGAGTGCCGGTAGGTGAACTGCGCCACCGCGCCGGCCGGCAGGAGTACCACGGCCGCGCGCCACGCCCGGCGTTTGTGCCGCTTGAGCCCGTGGGCGAGGAGGAGCAACAGGACACCGACGCTGAGCGAGAGCGCCGCCGCGAACGGGCCGAGCGCGCCGGGCAGCACCTCCGCCAGGGTGTGCAGACGGCTGTGGCGGAAGTGCGGGAAGACGCCCGCGGCGATGTCCAGCAGGCCCACGAGGGCACACGCTCTGCCGACGAGGGCGGGTACGGCCTCGGGGCGCGGGCCACGGAGTACGCGCCCCACCCGGTGTGATCGGGCCGGGACCGCACCCGGCATCTCCTCATCGGTGCTGACAGACATCGCATCCCGTGGTTCTGCGAGAAAGCTCGGATCCGGTGCCGATTCGGGCATCCGGCGACATTGCGCCCTCTAGGACGGTGTCGTCGGAGGAGAGGTTCACCCCGTTTCTCCAAAGACGGTCCCAAGGCCGGGGAAAGCGGAGGCGACCCGTGGGCCTCTGGAGTGACAACACGCTGACGCCGGCGGTCCTGGCCGCCGTGGTGCTGTTCGCCGGCGCGGTGGGGCAGGCGCTGTGACCACGCCCGGTCCGGTGGATCTCTTCCGGCGATCGACACGTGAAAGGCGTCCGGGCGGGTGGCTTCCGGCCATCATCGGACGGGCGATCGAGCGGGCGATCGAGCGGGCGATCGAGCGGGTCCGCATACCGCGCACCGAGCATTCCCGCGGTCACCGTCCCCACCGGTTATCGGGTGCGGCGCAGGCGCTGATGCACGAACTCCACTACCCGCGCGCGGCTTTGCAGCCCGCCGAGGCGGTCGTACCCGGACACCCTCATGTTCATGGCGAGGGCGCAGTGAGATTCCGGCGGCGCTCCGGTGGTTCAGCGGGCGGCCGGCCCGACGACAGAAATGATCTTGCTGTTCTCGCGGGCTCTTATGCGGATACCGGCGAATTCCGTGGCGCTTGTGATTCCTGACGACATGTGAAGGCCGCGGGATGGCTGTGTTTTTACGGGCCGGGGCACCATGATTCGCCTACGCGCGGTAAGTTTCTGGCCATGCCACGTGGACGTCACCGTCATTCCCCGCCCTTGCACAGGCTGCTCCCCCCGTCGGCGATCGCAGGCGTCTCTCTCGTCTGCGCCTTCGGCCCCTGGGTGTTCACGGAGCCGGCGGTGCTCCGTGGTCTGGCCGCGGCCGCCGCGGCGACGGCGATCGTCGGCGCGGTCGTCCTGCGCCGCTGGGACATCCAGGCGGGCAAACAGGTCGCCGACCTCACGCGCGCGCGTGCGGGCGACGAGTGGCGCTTCGAGGAGCGGGTCGCCGAACTGGAGACCGACCTTGAGGAGTCGCGCGAGCTGCGGATCAAGCTGGAGCAGCGGCTGCGGGCGAAGCGGTCGGAACTGGCGGGCCTGCGCAACGAGCACGCGGCGCTGCTGCGGCGGTACGCCACGGCGGAGACCGAGCGGGCGAGCGCCCTGGAGGGCCGCCGTCAGCTGGAGATAGAGGCCTCGGGTCCCGCCCGCGCGCTGCTGCCCTCACCGGCCGCGCCGGTGGCGGCGGCGGGGGCTGCGGCTGCCCCGGCCGAGGAGAGCGCGCGGCAGACGCCCGCGGAGGAGACGCCCGCGGAGGAGACCCCCGTGGCTCGCACGGTCTTCTCGCCGGAAGGCTCCCAGCTGTTCCTGCGCGCGAAGGGCGCACTCGCGCGCTTGGACGAGAACGGCGGCGGCGACGCCCGCGGCGACGAGGGCGACGAGGGCGACGAGCACGGGGGCGGCGGTACGGCGAAGGCCGAGCCGCTGGACGCCCCGACGGCCGACGCCCCTGAGGCCCCCGAGGACCCGGAGCCCGCCTCCGAGGCCCGCGAGTCTTCTACCGAAGCCCCCGAAGCCCCCGAAGCCCCCGAAGCCCCCGCGTTTTCCGAAGCCCTTGAGCCCGCGAAGACCTCCGAGTCCCGGGACCGCACCGAGGGCGGGCCCCAGCCTCCGGCCACCGACGCGCCCATACCCGCCCCCGCCCCCGCCGCCACCGACGATCCGGTGACGGCCGGCTCCGCCCAGAGGGCTGCGGCCGGTGATGCCGAGGGCAGTCAGACGGAGGCCGCGCAGGAGGACGAGGCGCAGGGGAAGCCCGAGGCGGTCGACGAGCACGAGCGCGCGACCGCCGCCACTTCGGCCAGGACGACCCAGCCCGCCCAGCAGCCCTCCGGGCACTTCATAGCGCCGACCGCGGTGGCGGTCGTCCCGCCGGCGCCCGCACGGCGTCTCGCCGTCGAGGGCGGCTTCGACTTCTTCGGGACGAAGAAGGGGGCCACGCCGGCCGCCCTGGAGGCCGTGCAGAACGAGGACCTCGCCGACGTGGTCGGCCAGGAGGCGCTCGCCCTCCACAAGGCCGAGTCCGAGGGGGAGTTCAAGCCGGCCGACGAGGTGTCGCGGAGTGTCGGCCAGGTGATCGACCTGACGGCCCACGACGAGACGGAGCAGATCGACGTCCAGGGGCTGCGGAGCGCGGTGTCGTAACGGCCGCCCGCGGTCAGGACACCATCCAGCGGTCCGGCCGCGCGTCCTTGCGGCCCGTCCGCGACCGCTCCGCCTGTCCCCGCAGCAGCTCGGCCGCCTCCTGGGCGTCCCGCAGGCGGGCTGTGACCGTCTTGCCGGCCCCCGTGTCCACGTGCACGTCGGCGAGCCGCCACAGGCGCTGCCAGGGCCCTTGAGCGAGCCGGACGCTCTGCACCTTCGCGTGGGGCACGAGCGACAGGCTCCGTCGCAGCAGCCCCTCCCGGGCCGCGAACACGCCGTCGCCGACCGCGAGTCCGTAGCCGCGCCACCACAGCGGCACGCACCGCCGGGCCCGCCGGGGCGGCCGGGACAGCGCCGACGGCGGCGGCACGGTCACTCCGGGCAGCACGCGCGCGACGATGGCCTCGGCGACCGCGCGGGGAGCGACCGGCACCAGCATCGAGTTGGACGACCCGGCCACGTCCAGCTCCACCCGCACCCAGCCGCCCGCGCTCCCGGCGCCGGCCGAGGCGGGGGACTTCCAGCGCCGCCACAGCAGCGGCTCCACGATCCGTACGGTCTGCACGCGTCCCGGCGGCACCGTCTCGTGCGTACGGTCGAGCAGTCCGTGGTCGATGCGCAGCCCGTCCGGCGACTCGCCCACCGTCCAGTCGTACTCGGTGACGAACCGTCCCACGCTGCTCGCGCCGGCCGCGCCCAGCAGCGGCACCCCGGTCGCGAGGACCGTCCACAGGCTGTGGGTGGTCAGCCACAGCACCGACGGCACGACGAGCGCGGCGAGCAGGGTGCCCCAGGTCGCGCCGGTCAGGAGCAGCGAGACGGCCAGGACACCCGGCGGTACGCGCAGCAGCTCGCGGGAGGGCGCCTCACCGACCTCGTGCGCCGTCTCGGGCGCGAAACCGGCGGCGCGCGCGAGGAGTTCGGCGCGCAGCGCACGCGCCTCGCCCTCGCCCAGGAAGGCGAGCTCGTCCTTCTTGTCCGTACCGATGACGTCGAGTTTGAGTTTCGCGACGCCCGCGACCCGCGCGAGCAGCGGCTGGGTGATGTCGACGGCCTGGATCCGCTCCAGCCGGATGTGCGCCGTGCGCCGGAACACCAGGCCGGTGCGGATGCGCAGTTCGGTCTCGGTCACCGCGAAGTGGGTGAACCACCAGGTCAGGAAGCCGTAGAGGCCGGCGGCCGGGATGAGTACGGCGAGGGCGACGAGCAGGGTCGTGGTCGTCAGCCGGGTCAGCTGGCGCTGCGCCTGGTCGGGGTCGTGCACGGCCCACCCGATGAGCACGGCGACCGGCGCCCACGCCCGCCTGAGCGGGGTTATCGGATGCAGCCGCCGCTCGACCAGGGGCCGCTTCACGGGTACGCCGTCGGCGCCGGGCGTCGTCACAGCCCCGCCGATCGGGCTTCACCGAGCTCGGTGAGCCGGTCGCGCAGCCGTTCCGCCTCGGCCGGGTCGAGGCCCGGGATGGTCGCGTCGGTCGCCGCGGCAGCGGTGTGCAGCTGCACGCTGGCCAGCCGGAAGTGGCGTTCGACCGGCCCGGAGGTCACCTCGACCAGCTGCATCCGCCCGTACGGCACGACGGTCTCCTCCTGCCACAGCACACCCCGGCTGATCAGCAGGTCGTCGGCGCGTTCGGCGTACCGCCAGGAGGCCCAGTTGCGGCCGAGCAGCACCCAGCCCCAGGTCGTCAGCGCCGGCGGCAGCAGGGCGAAGGCGGCCCAGGCCGGCCCGGCGAGCAGGTACAGCAGCACCGCCAGCCCCACGGTGAGCAACCCCATCCACACCACCAGCAACAGCCGTCGCATGGTCAGCAGCCTCGGCGGCAGCCCGGTCCACACCGGCTCGTCCCCCGTCGTCCCCGTGTCCGCCGTGCTCCCCGTGCTCCCCGTCTCCATACGGCCAGCGTACGTAGGAGAGACTGTGCCCATGACTCCCACGACGGAGACCATGGTCGGAATCGGCGGCGCCGCGGAGAGCACCGACATGGTGCTCAACATCGGCCCGCAGCACCCGTCCACGCACGGTGTGCTGCGCCTCAGGCTCGTCCTGGACGGCGAGCGGATCCAGCACGCGGAGCCGGTGATCGGCTACATGCACCGCGGCGCGGAGAAGCTGTTCGAGGCGCGCGACTACCGTCAGATCATCATGCTCGCCAACCGCCACGACTGGCTGTCGGCGTTCTCCAACGAGCTGGGTGTGGTCCTGGGCGTCGAGCGCATGCTCGGCATGGAGGTCCCCCCGCGCGCGGTGTGGACCCGCACCCTGCTCGCCGAGCTGAACCGGGTGCTGAACCACCTGATGTTCCTGGGGTCCTATCCCCTGGAGCTGGGCGGCATCACGCCGGTCTTCTACGCGTTCCGCGAGCGCGAGGTGCTCCAGAACGTCATGGAGGAGGTCTCCGGCGGGCGGATGCACTACATGTTCAACCGCGTCGGCGGCCTCAAGGAGGACCTGCCGGCCGGATGGGCGGTACGCGCGCGTGCGGCCGTCGCCGCCGTGCGCTCCCGCATGGACCGCTTCGACGACCTGGTGCTCGGCAATGAGATCTTCCGGGGGCGCACGCGGGGCGTGGGCGTCCTGAGTCCTGAGGCCGTGCACGCCTACGGCGTGAGCGGGCCGATCGCGCGCGCCTCGGGCGTCGACCTCGACCTGCGCCGCGACGAGCCGTACCTCGCGTACGGGGAGCTCCAGGACACGCTGAAGGTGGTGACCCGGCAGGAGGGCGACTGTCTCGCCCGCTTCGAGGTCCTGCTGGAGCAGACGCACAACGCGCTCGACCTGGCCGACGCCTGTCTCGACCGGCTCGCCGGCCTGCCGCCCGGCCCGGTCAACCAGCGGCTGCCCAAGGTCCTGAAGGCGCCCGAGGGCCACACGTACGCGTGGACCGAGAACCCCCTCGGCATCAACGGCTACTACCTGGTCAGCAAGGGCGAGAAGACCCCCTACCGGCTGAAGCTGCGCTCGGCGTCCTACAACAACATCCAGGCGCTCGCCGTGCTGCTGCCGGGCACGCTGGTGGCGGACATGGTGGCGATCCTGGGGTCACTGTTCTTCGTGGTCGGGGACATCGACAAGTAGGCCGCCCAGCGGTGCGTCCGGGGTGTCCACCGGGATGCCCACCGGCTGGAGCAGCCAGCCGAAGTCGCCGAGTCCGCCCCGCGCGGTGAGCTCGGCGGCTTCTCCAGCGCCCGCGAGGGCGCGCAGGTAGGCGGCGGGATCGGTGGACGCCAGCGGGAGCGGGGGGCGTACGCCGGTGATGCCCAGGGCGCGCAAGGCGTCGCGCTGCGAGACCACGCGGCCTCCGGGGAGCGCGCACGCGTCCAGGGCGACATGCGCCGTGATGTCGCAGGACCCGTCCGGCACGGGCGCGGTTCCACGCCCGTCCCGGAAGCCGGTGAGGGTGCCGAACGGGGGACGCGTGTCCGCGGTGTGCGCGTAGTCCACGGCCACCGCGAGCCCCCGCCCGACGGTGGCGACGGCCGCCGCCCACGCCTCGTCCCTGGGCAGCCCGATCTCCGCCCGCAGCCCCTCCTCCGTCGCCAGCGGCCACCACCGGGCGAGCCAGCGCGCCTGCGGCCCGCAGACCGGCTCCCCGAGCCGCTCGCGGCCGTCCTCCCGCACGAGCACCAGCCGCGGCACGCCCGCGGGGTCCACCTCGGCGACCTCGACGGGCACGTTGTCGAGCCACTCGTTGGCGAACAGCAGTCCGGTGATCCCCTCCGGCGGCTCGGCCAGCCACTCGATCCGGTGATCGAGGTGCGCGGGACGGCCGGCGATCTCGACGGCGTACCCGCGCGCGCGGGCGGCCACCTCGGCGGGCAGGGCGGCGAGCACCCCGGCGGCCAGTTCGCCCCGGCCCGCGGCCATGTCGACGAAGCCGAGCTCCGCGGGGTGCCCCAGCGCCTCGTCGACCCGGCACAGCAGTCCGGCCACGGCCCCGGCGAACAGCGGCGACGCGTGCACGGACGTACGGAAGTGCCCGGCCGGCCCCTCCGGCCTGCGATAGAAGCCGTCCGGCCCGTACAGCGCGGCTTCCGCCGCCGCCCGCCAGCCGCGCCACATGCCCGCTTTCTCCTCCGTCACGCCGCCAGGTTAGGCGCACTGGGGAACGGAGCCTCCACCTTGCGGAGTATGCGCACGGCGTACGGATCGGCCCTCCGGTTGACCCCTGCACGCATCCGCCTTCCCTACGCTGGGTTACGTGCAGCGCCTCTATGACTTCCTTCGCCGCCACCCGACCTGGGTCGACAGCTTCTGGGCCGTTGTCCTGCTCGGGATCTCGGCGGCCAGCGAGGAGGCCCGCCACGCCGTCCAGGGCACCGACGCCCCGGCGCTCGTCGCCCCGGTCGTCCTCCTGTTGTGCCTGGTGATCGCGTTGCGCCGGCGCATGCCGGAGAAGATGCTGCTGCTGGCCTTCGCCCTGGGACTCGCCCAGCTCGTGCTGGACGTCGAGACGAGAGCCGCCGACTTCGCCCTGCTGGTGATCGTCTACACCGTGGCCGCGACGGGCGCCCGCTGGGCCTCCCGCCTCGCCCTGGGGGTGGGCCTGTGCGCGGCCCCCCTGGCACAACTGCGCTGGCCGAGCGACGACACGAGCGTCCTGGGCAACGTCGCCATCATGGTCTTCCAGACGGTGCCGTTCGCGCTGGCCTGGGTGCTCGGCGACTCGATCCGCACCCGCCGCGCCTACTTCGCGCAGCTGGAGGAGCGGGCCGCGCGTCTGGAGAAGGAGCGCGAGGCGCAGTCGAAGGTCGCGGTCGCCGCCGAGCGCGCCCGGATCGCCCGCGAGCTGCACGACGTCGTCGCGCACAACGTGTCGGTGATGGTGGTGCAGGCCGACGGCGCCGCCTACGTCCTCGACGCCGCCCCCGACCAGGCGAAGAAGGCCCTGGAGACGATCTCCTCCACCGGCCGCCAGGCACTCGCCGAGATGCGCCGCCTGCTGGGAGTCCTGCGCACCGGCGAGCACCAGGAGGGCGGCGAGTACGTGCCGCAGCCCGACGTGGAGCAGATCGAGGACCTCGTCGAGCAGTGCCGTGGCTCCGGGCTGCCCGTCGACTTCAAGGTCGAGGGCACCCCCCGGCCCCTGCCCAGCGGCGTCGAGCTGACCGCGTACCGCATCGTGCAGGAGGCGCTGACCAACACCCGCAAGCACGGCGGGCCGAACGTGGGGGCCAGCGTCCGCCTGGTGTACTTCGACGACGGTCTCGGCCTGCTCGTCGAGGACGACGGCAAGGGCGCCCCGCACGAACTGTACGAGGAGGGCGGCGCCGACGGCCGGGGCCATGGCCTGATCGGTATGCGCGAGCGGGTCGGCATGGTCGGCGGCACCCTGGACGCGGGCCCGCGCCCCGGCGGAGGATTCCGCATCAGTGCGCTGCTCCCGCTCAAACCAGCGCACTGACGCCGACGCACGCCCTGTGTTGACACCTGTAACGCCCCCAGCCGGCAACGATCCATGGAAGAAGGACCGATGACGATCCGCGTGATGCTCGTCGACGACCAGGTGCTGCTGCGCACCGGGTTCCGGATGGTGCTCGCCGCCCAGCCGGACATGGAGGTCGTCGCGGAGGCGGGTGACGGCGTCGAGGCCCTTCAGGTGCTGCGCGCGACCGCCGTCGACGTCGTGCTGATGGACGTCCGGATGCCGAAGCTGGACGGGGTGGAGACCACCCGCCGCATCTGCATGGAGGCCGACCCGCCGAAGGTGCTGATCCTGACCACCTTCGACCTGGACGAGTACGCCTTCTCCGGGCTGAAGGCGGGCGCCTCGGGCTTCATGCTCAAGGACGTGCCGCCCGGTGAGCTGCTCGCCGCGATCCGCTCGGTGCACAGCGGCGACGCGGTGGTGGCGCCGTCGACCACGCGCCGTCTGCTCGACCGCTTCGCGCCGATGCTGCCGAGCGCCGGCAAGGAGCCCCAGCACAAGGAAGTGGAACGGCTCACCGACCGTGAGCGCGAGGTCATGCTGCTGGTCGCCCAGGGCCTGTCCAACGGCGAGATCGCGGCCCGCCTGGTGCTGTCCGAGGCGACTGTGAAGACCCATGTGGGCCGCATCCTGACCAAGCTGGGGCTGCGGGACCGGGTGCAGGTGGTCGTCCTGGCGTACGAGACGGGCCTGGTGCGCGCGGGCGGACACGGCTGAGGCGCGCGGGCGTGCCCGCGGTGTCGCGGGCGGCCGGCCGGGCCTAGGGTCTGAGCATGCTTCTGTGGATCAACGGCCCCTTCGGGGGCGGCAAGACACAGACCGCGTACGAGCTCCGGCGGCGGCTGCCCGGCAGCGTCGTCTGCGACCCCGAACACGTCGGCTTCGGGCTGCGCCGCATGCTGCCGCCCGGACTGCGGGGGGACTTCCAGGACCTGGTGTCCTGGCGGCAGGGCGTCGTCGAAGTGCTCGACCTCGCGCTCACCCGGCACGACGGGGTGGTGATCGTCCCGATGACCGTGACGGACTCCGGTCACTTCGCGGAGACTGTCGGCCGGCTGCGCGGACTCGGGCACGACGTACGCCACTTCACACTCCTCGCCGAGCGCGAGACCGTCCTGAGGCGACTGCGTGAGCGTGGCCCGGGTCACCTCCTTCAGTACGTCGCCGGGAGGAACGCCGCCCTGCGCGGCGAGAGCTGGGCCGTACGACAGCTCGACCACTGCCTGGAGCGTTTGCGGGAACCCGAGTTCGCCGAGCACCTGTGGACCGACCGCACGACCGTGCCGAGGACGGCGGACCGCGTCGCCGTCTCGGCCGGGCTGACCCTTCTGCCGAACAACGAGGGCGCGCTGCGGACCCGGCTGCGGCAGGTGCGGGTGGGGATCCGGCACATCCGGTTCGACTAACGGCCGCCCGGGCGCTTGAACGGCGGCTCAGGCCCTGGCGGAGGTCCCTCCAGGAAGTCGCCGCCCAGCCGGGCCACCACGGTGACGTCCAGGCGCGTGCGTACCGCGCGTTCCGGGCGGTGCTCGCCGGGCGTCCGGCGCGCGGGCGGACACGGCCGGCCGTGAGCCGCCTGCCGCGTCCGCGGGCCCGCGCCACCGGCCGACTACCCGCCGGCCTCCTCGGTCAGCCGGGCGACGAACTCCGCGACCGCCGCCCGCACGTCCTCGGGCGTCCACTCCAGGCCGGACGCCCGTACGTACACCTCCGTGCAGGCCAGACCCGGGCCCTTCCGGTCCCAGGCGTGGGCGAACAGGACGGTCTTCGTCTCCTCGGCCTGCCGGATCGCGGCCTCCGAGAGGACGTCGGCGTCGTACGGCAGCCAGACCTGGAAGTCGTGGGTGTGCGGCACCTCGGGGTGCACGCGCGCCCACGGAACCCCCGCCGCCGCGAACCCCTCGCGCAGCGCGTCGGCCACCACGCGCGCGTGCGCCACGTACGCGGGCAGCCGGGGCAGCTCCCGCTCCAGGCCGGCCAGGGCCGACAGCGCGGTCGGGAACTGCTGGAAGACGGTCCCGCCGTACCGGTGCCGCCAGGCCTTCGCCTCCTCGACCAGCGTCCTCGGGCCGGCCAGGGCGGCGCCGCCGTATCCGTCGAGGGCCTTGTAGAACGACACGTAGACGCTGTCCGCCAGACCCGCGATCTCCTCCAGGGGACGGCCGAAGTGCACGGTGGACTCCCACAGGCGGGCCCCGTCGAAGTGGACCACGGCGTCCCGTTCCCGGGCCGCCTCCACGACCTCGACGAGCTCCTCCCAGGAGGGGAGCACGAAACCGGCGTCCCTGAGGGGAAGTTCGAGCATCAGCGTCCCGAAGGGCTCGTCGAAGTCGCGCACCTCGTCCGGGGTCGGCAGCCGGGGCTCGCTCGTCACCCGGACCGGGCGCAACCCGCCGACCTGGCTCAGCGCGTTCCGTTCGTGCAGTTCGGGATGGGCCAGCCCGTGCAGGGCGACCTTCGGGTCGCCGGTGCGGCCCGCCCAGCAGCGCAGGGCCACCTGCTGGGCCATCGTGCCCGTCGGGAAGAAGGCCGCGGCCTCCGTGCCGAGCAGGCCCGCGACCCTCTGCTCCAGGGCCTCGACGATGCCGTCGCCGTAGATGTCCGACGTCTCGTCCAGGTCGTACAGGTCCGACGCCGCCTCCAGCACGGCCAGGCGCTCCCGGAGCGTGCCGTGGAAACCGAGGCGTGCCAGGGCGCGCTCGGCGCCCCGGCAGGCCGCTGTGCGCCGCTCTCTGCGCTGCTTGCGCCGCTCCTCGTCGGAGACCCGCTCCGGTCCCTGCCCGTCCCGCGTCCGCTCCGCCGTATCGCTCATGATCGGATCATGCCCGCGGCTCCCGGCGGGGTCATCCGGATTTCCGTGTCCCCGCCGTACCTGCGCGCCACGCCCGGCATGGCGCGCGCGGCGCACGGAAACCCACAGCCTGTGGACAACCGGACGCCCCTCGAACCAATCGCGTTAACATGACGAGAAATCGTCCGGTACCCAGAGCGGACTGGAACGGGAAGGCCGCCGTCGCGTGAGTACAGTCCAACTGCCAGACCCCAAGGACCGCCCCGCGCGGCTCACCGTCGGCGTCGTCGGCGCCGGCCGGGTGGGCCCCGCGCTGGCCGCGTCCCTCCAGCTCGCCGGGCACCGTCCGGTGGCCGTCTCCGGGGTCTCGGACGCCTCCCGGCGCCGGGCCGCCCAGCTGCTGCCCGACGTGCCGCTCGTGCCGCCCGCCGAGGTCATGGCCCGCGCCGACCTGGTCCTGCTGACCGTCCCCGACGACACCCTGCCCGGTCTCGTCGAGGGCCTCGCCGAGACCGGCGCCGTACGGCCGGGGCAGCTGCTGGTGCACACCTCCGGCCGGTACGGCGCGAAGGTCCTGGACCCCGCCCTTCGCGCGGGCGCGCTGCCGCTGGCCCTGCACCCGGCGATGACCTTCACCGGCACGCCCGTGGACGTGCAGCGCCTGGCCGGCTGCTCGTTCGGCGTCACCGCCCCCGAGGAGCTGCGGCTGGCCGCCGAGGCACTCGTCATCGAGATGGGCGGCGAACCCGAGTGGATCGCCGAGGAGATGCGGCCGCTCTACCACGCGGCGCTCGCGCTGGGCGCCAACCACCTGGTGACCCTGGTCGCCCAGTCCCTGGAACTGCTGCGCGCGTCCGGCGTCGAGGCCCCCGACCGGATGCTCGGCCCGCTGCTCGGCGCCGCCCTCGACAACGCCCTGCGCTCCGGCGACGCGGCCCTGACCGGCCCTGTCGCGCGCGGGGACGCGGGCACGGTCGCCGCCCACGTCGAGCAGCTGCGCAAGCACGCCCCGCAGACCGTCGCCGGCTACCTGGCCATGGCGCGCGCGACGGCGGACCGGGCGCTCGCGCACGGCCTGCTGAAGCCGGAACTCGCGGAGGACCTCCTCGGGGTACTCGCCCACGGGACCGACGGCACCGAAGGGGACGCCTCATGACCACCGCCCTGCTGCGCACCGCCGACGCGCTGCACGCCCGCGCGCGCGGGGGCCGCCGCGCCGTCGTGATGACCATGGGCGCCCTGCACGAGGGCCACGCCACGCTCGTCCGCACCGCGCGCGAGATCGCCGGGCCCGACGGCGAGGTCGTCGTCACCGTCTTCGTGAACCCGCTGCAGTTCGGCCGGGGCGAGGACCTCGACCGCTATCCGCGCACCCTGGACGCCGACCTCAAGCTCGCCGAACAGTCCGGCGCCGACGCCGTGTTCGCGCCCTCCGTGGACGAGGTGTACCCGGGCGGCGAGCCGCAGGTCCGGGTCAGCGCCGGCCCCATGGGAGAGCGCCTGGAGGGCAGCTCGCGCCCCGGCCACTTCGACGGCATGCTCACCGTCGTCGCCAAGCTGCTGCACCTGACCCACCCCGACATCGCGCTGTACGGCCAGAAGGACGCCCAGCAGCTCGCCCTGATCCGCCGCATGGTGCGGGACCTGAACTTCGGCGTCGAGATCGTCGGCGTGCCCACCGTGCGCGAGGACGACGGCCTGGCCCTGTCCAGCCGCAACCGCTACCTCTCGCCGGCCGAGCGGCGCACGGCGCTCGCCCTGTCCCGCGCGCTGTTCGCCGGCCGCGACCGGCACGCGGCGCAGGAGGCGCTGCGCGCGCGGGCCCGCGAAGTGCCCGCCACCCGCGCGCGTGCCGAGGCGCTGAGCGCCATAGGGGAGTCCCGCGCGGCGGCCGACACGCACGCCGTCGCGAAAGCCGCTCCGGCCGGCCCCGCGGCGGTCCGCGCGGCGGCCCGCCTGGTCCTCGACGACGCCGCCCGCCTCAGCCCCCCGCTCGCGCTGGACTACCTGGCACTCGTCGACCCGTCCGACTTCACCGAGATCGAGGACGACTTCACCGGCGAGGCCGTCCTCGCCGTCGCCGCCCGGGTCGGGACGACCCGGCTGATCGACAACATCCCCCTGACCTTCGGAGCCGCCTCGTGACCAGCACAGGCATACGACTGCACGCGCCCGCGCCCGGGTGGAACATCGCCGCGGACGTCGTGGTCGTCGGCTCCGGCGTCGCGGGCCTGACCGCCGCCCTGCGCTGCGAGGCGGCCGGCCTGAAGACGGTCGTCGTCACCAAGGCCCGCCTCGACGACGGCTCCACCCGCTGGGCGCAGGGCGGCATCGCCGCGGCCCTCGGCGACGGCGACACGCCCGAACAGCACCTGGACGACACGCTGGTCGCGGGCGCGGGCCTGTGCGACGAGGAAGCCGTACGGATCCTCGTCACCGAGGGCCCCGACGCCGTACGCCGGCTCATCGAGACCGGCGCCCACTTCGACGAGTCGTCCGAAGGGCGGCTGGAACTGACCCGCGAGGGCGGCCACCACCGCCGCCGGATCGCGCACGCCGGCGGCGACGCGACCGGCGCGGAGATCTCCCGCGCGCTGGTCGAGGCGGTCCGCGCGCGCGGCCTGCGCACGATCGAGAACGCGCTCGTCCTGGACCTCCTCACGGACGCCGACGGCCGCACCGCCGGTGTCACCCTGCACGTCATGGGAGAGGGCCAGCACGACGGCGTGGGCGCCGTGCACGCCCCCGCGGTCGTCCTCGCGACGGGCGGCATGGGCCAGGTCTTCTCGGCGACCACCAACCCGTCCGTGTCGACGGGCGACGGCGTGGCGCTGGCCCTGCGCGCGGGCGCGGAGGTCTCCGACCTGGAGTTCGTGCAGTTCCACCCGACGGTGCTGTTCCTGGGCCCGGACGCGGAGGGCCAGCAGCCCCTCGTCTCCGAGGCGGTCCGCGGCGAGGGCGCCCACCTGGTGGACGCCCACGGCGTGCGCTTCATGGCCGGGCAGCACGAACTCGCCGAGCTCGCGCCCCGGGACATCGTCGCCAAGGGCATCATGCGCCGCATGCAGGAGCAGGGCGCCGAGCACATGTTCCTCGACGCCCGGCACTTCGGCGCCGACATGTGGGAGCACCGCTTCCCGACGATCCTCGCCGCCTGCCGCGCGCACGGCATCGACCCGGTCCACGAGCCCATCCCGATCGCCCCGGCCGCCCACTACGCCTCCGGCGGCGTCCGCACCGACCCGCACGGCCGCACCACCGTCCCCGGCCTGTACGCGTGCGGCGAGGTCGCCTGCACCGGCGTGCACGGCGCGAACCGGCTCGCGTCGAACTCCCTCCTGGAAGGGCTGGTCTACGCCGAGCGCATCGTCGCCGACATCGCGGCGAGCCGCGCCGGCGACGGCCTGCACGCGCGCGTGCCCGCCCCGGTCGAGCACCCCGAAAGGCCCGCCCACCCCCTGCTCGCCGCCGAGGACCGGTTCGCCATCCAGCGGATCATGACGGAGGGCGCGGGCGTCCTGCGCTCCGCCGCGTCCATGGCCACCGCGGCGGACGCCCTCCAGCGGCTGCACACCGAAGCCCGGGACGCCCTCGACGAGAACGGCAAGACCGCCGAGCCCGGCGTCGACACCTGGGAGGCCACCAACCTGCTGTGCGTGGCCCGGGTCCTGGTCACCGCCGCGCGCCTGCGCGAGGAGACCAGGGGCTGCCACTGGCGCGAGGACCACGCCGAGCGTGACGACACCCGGTGGCGCCGTCACATCGTCGTACGGCTCAATCCGGACCGCACACTCGCCGTACACACCACCGATACCGCAGACTTCCCCCCGACCCGGCAGCACCAGCCGGCGCAGCGTCCCCAGGAGCAGTGACCAAAGTGAGCACCCCCGACCTTCCCCTCGCGCCGACCGGCGGCTGCGGCGACGGCTGTGCCTGTGGCGCCGACGGCGACGAGGAATACCTGGAGTGCGGGCTCGACCCCGCGCTCGCGCAACTCCTGGCCGACGCCGGCCTCGACCCCGTGGAGGTCGAGGACCTCGCCAACGTCGCCATCCAGGAGGACCTCGACCACGGCGTGGACGTGACGACGGTCGCGACCATCCCCGAGGACGCGGTCGCCACCGCCGACTTCACCGCACGCGAGGCGGGCGTCGTGGCCGGCCTCCGGGTCGCCGAAGCGGTCCTCTCGGTCGTCTGCACGGACGAGCTGGAGGTCGAGCGGCACGTGGAGGACGGCGACCGGGTCGAGGAGGGCCAGAAGCTCCTCTCGGTCACCACCCGCACCCGCGACCTCCTGACCGCCGAACGCAGCGCGCTGAACCTCCTGTGCCGCCTGTCGGGCATCGCGACGGCCACGCGCGCGTGGGCGGACGCCCTGGAGGGCACCAAGGCGCGCGTGCGGGACACCCGCAAGACGACGCCCGGCCTGCGCTCCCTGGAGAAGTACGCGGTGCGCTGCGGCGGCGGCGTCAATCACCGCATGTCGCTGTCCGACGCGGCCCTGGTCAAGGACAACCACGTGGTCGCCGCGGGCGGCGTCGCCCAGGCCTTCAAGGCCGTACGGGAGGCCTTCCCGGACGTGCCGATCGAGGTCGAGGTCGACACCCTGCACCAGCTGCGCGAGGTGGTGGACGCCGGCGCCGACCTGATCCTGCTGGACAACTTCACGCCGGGCGAGTGCGAGGAGGCCGTGGCCCTCGTCCACGGCCGAGCCGCGCTGGAGGCCTCCGGCCGGCTCACCCTGGACAACGCCAAGGCCTACGCCGGCACCGGCGTCGACTACCTCGCCGTAGGGGCCCTCACCCACTCCTCGCCGATCCTGGACATCGGCCTGGACCTGCGCGAGGCGGAGTAGCCGCGATGCTCCTCACGATCGACGTGGGCAACACGCACACGGTCCTGGGTCTGTTCGACGGCGAGGACATCGTCGAGCACTGGCGGATCTCCACGGACGCCCGCCGCACGGCCGACGAGCTGGCGGTGCTGCTCCAGGGCCTGATGGGCATGCACCCGCTCCTCGGCGACGAGCTGGGCGACGGCATCGACGGGATCGCGATCTGCGCGACCGTGCCCTCCGTGCTGCACGAACTGCGCGAGGTGACGCGCCGCTACTACGGTGACGTGCCCGCCGTGCTCGTCGAGCCGGGCGTGAAGACGGGCGTGCCGATCCTGACCGACAACCCCAAGGAGGTCGGCGCGGACCGGATCATCAACGCGGTGGCGGCGGTCGAGCTGTACAGCGGCCCGGCCATCGTCGTGGACTTCGGCACGGCGACGACGTTCGACGCGGTCTCCGCGCGCGGGGAGTACGTCGGCGGTGTCATCGCGCCCGGTATCGAGATCTCCGTCGAGGCGCTCGGCGTCAAGGGGGCGCAGCTGCGGAAGATCGAGGTGGCGCGCCCGCGGAGCGTGATCGGCAAGAACACGGTCGAGGCGATGCAGTCCGGGATCATCTACGGGTTCGCCGGCCAGGTGGACGGGGTCGTGAACCGGATGGCGCGGGAGCTGGCGGAGGACCCGCAGGACGTGACGGTCATCGCGACGGGTGGGCTCGCGCCGATGGTGCTGGGCGAGTCGTCGGTGATCGACGAGCACGAGCCGTGGCTGACGCTGATCGGACTGCGGTTGGTGTACGAGCGGAACGTGTCCCGGATGTGAGCGTGAGCGCGGTAGGGGGCACGGGCTGTTCTCGCGCCCCCTACCGCGCTCACGCGATCCCGGACCGTCGGACGGGCCGGCCGGCGCGGACCGTGCGGACCGGTGCCGGACAGGGCCGCGCGTCCGGGCGGGTGGCTCCGGGCGCCACACCCGGGCGTCTTATGTCGAGTTTGTCTGATTAGCGCGTATCGTCGGCGCATGCCCACGCCATACGGATCCCGCGGCGGCATGGCGTTCGGTGCGGAGGAGCTGCGTGTGCTCCGTCGCGCTCTCGCCCTCGCCCTCCACCCCACGCCCGCCTCGGCCGAGGACGTCCAGGACTGCCTCCGCCTCGCCGCGTCCCTCGACGAGGCGACGCGCGAGGGTGCTCGGCTGCGTGCCTTCCTGGTGGCCGACCTCGCCCGGTACCGCGCCGCCCTCCCCGGCACCGCGGCCGGCTACCTCACGCTCCTGGAGGAGGCGCTGGGTGCCGGATACCGCCCCCACGCCGACGACCTGGCCGGCCTCCGGGCCCTGCGGGGCAGTCCCGTCGCCGCCGCCCTCCTCGACCGCTGCCAGACGCTGGCCGAAAGCGACGTACGCGCCCGCCTGGCCCGCGGCACCGCCCGCCGGGCCGCCCAGGCCCTCTCGACCGTCCCCGCCTCCCGTACGCGCCTCACGGCCCTTTCCGGCGGCCGTTCCGCGACCACCGACGACCCCGCGGGGCGGTGCGGCGCCGAGCGGCACGCGGAGGGTCCGCCGAAGGCATCCGCCTCGGACCTCGCGCGCGACCGCGCCCCGGACCCCGGGCAGCGGCGCCCGGTCCTGGACGCCGCGAACGATCCGGCCAGGGAGCCCGCCCGCAAACCCGGACCCAAACCGGCCGAGCGGCCGGAACGGCCGGCCCCCGAGCCGTCCGGTCCGGCCGATCCCAGGCCGAACCGCCCCATCCCCACTCCGGGCGAGGTCTTCCCCCGCCGCAAGCCGGCCACCCCGCCGCCCGCGAGTCCGCCCCAGCAGCTCGCCGCGGGCTGAGACCTCCCTGGCAGCGGTCTCCCGCATGACCGGGGGCCGCCGCGCCCCGCTTCGTCCCACCCCGCCCCGGGTGTTCCCGGATCCGTGGCTACTCTGGACGCATGGACTACGTCTCCGCGCTCGTGCCCCCGGTCGTGATGGCCGTGTTCTTCATCGGTCTGATCAGGGTCATCGTGAAGACCCAGGGCGGGGCCAACAAGGCCAAGGAGGACGCGGCCGTCGACGCTGCCCTCGCGCGCACGGAGGGCCTCCGGCAGAACTCCGCGAACACCGACGCCTGAGCGGACGGGTCCTGGGGTGGCCTCGGCGCTCGCCCCTGTCCCGTCGCTGCGGACACCAGGAGGCGCACGACTCGTTTCGCGAGTCGTGCGCCCTTTTTGTGCTTGCTTGTCGGCGAAAGCGCACGTCCGTCACGCGGATGACGGGATCTCCCACTATTGTGCTGAGTTGTGCCTCGCCCATTGGGAGAACTCGAAGACGCGGTCATGACGCGGGTGTGGAAGTGGAACCGCCCGGTGACCGTTCGGGAAGTCCTGGAAGATCTGCAACAGGAACGGTCCATCGCGTACACCACGGTGATGACCGTTCTGGACAATCTTCATCAGAAGGGCTGGGTGCGCCGGGAGGCGGAAGGCCGGGCCTATCGATATGAGGCGGTCTCGACCCGGGCCGCGTACGCCGCCGCCCTGATGAACGACGCCTGGTCCCAGAGTGACAACCCCGCCGCCGCTCTCGTCGCGTTCTTCGGGATGATGAGCGACGAACAGCGGCATGCCCTGCGGGATGCCGTTCGCATCGTCCAGGGGCCGGAATCGTCCGAAGCGCCCCCCGCCCCCGATACCGCCGGCACGAACCCCGGCTCGGCGCCGGAGGGCGACGGGCGATAGCGTCCGCTCATGTCAGCAGAGAGCTCAGCGGAGAGTCCCACCGCGGAGAGTCCCGAAGTCACCGCAAAAGCCATCACCGTCCGGCGGGCCCGCACCGGCGATGTCCCGGCCGTGCGGCGTCTCCTTGACGTGTACGTCCGTGACCGCATCCTGCTCGACAAAGCGATGGTGACTCTTTACGAGGACATCCAGGAGTTCTGGGTCGCCGAACGGGACGACAACGCCGAGGTGGTCGGCTGCGGCGCCCTGCACGTGATGTGGGAAGACCTCGCGGAAGTCCGTACTCTCGCGGTGAAGCCCGGCCTGAAGGGTGCCGGTGTCGGTCATCAGTTGCTGGAGAAGTTGCTGCACACCGCGCGCTGGCTCGGTGTTCGGCGGGTTTTCTGCCTGACCTTCGAAGTGGACTTCTTCGGCAAGCACGGGTTCGTCGAGATCGGCGAGACGCCCGTCGACACCGATGTCTACGCGGAGCTGTTGCGTTCCTATGACGAAGGCGTGGCGGAGTTCCTCGGTCTCGAACGAGTGAAACCGAACACCTTGGGCAACAGCCGGATGCTTCTGCATCTGTGATCGACAAGCCGCGGCAAGGGGCGACAAGGCACGACCCGGAAGACCTATTCCGTCCGTCCGGCCCCTGCCCGGGTTCCCTATGTCCGAAACGCGCACGTTTCCGGACTGTGCGGGGTCGGTCAGTCTCTCCCAGGGGTTTGTGTTTTTCCGGCAAAAGCGGTTTGCTTTCCGACGTACTGCAGTACTGCATATAACAGGGGACGGCGAAACGGCGGACGCCGCAGACTCCCGGCCCTCACGTTATGGATGAAAGGAAATCCGGTGGCACAGAAGGTTCAGGTCCTTCTTGTCGACGACCTCGACGGCGGCGAGGCGGACGAGACCGTCACGTTCGCGTTGGACGGCAAGACGTACGAGATCGATCTCACGACCGCCAATGCGGACAAGCTGCGCGGGCTTCTCGAGCCTTACGTGAAGGGCGGCCGGCGTACTGGTGGCCGTGCTTCGGGTGGGCGTGGAAAGGCGCGTGCCGCTTCCGGTGGCAGCCAGGACACCGCGCAGATCCGCGCCTGGGCGAAGGAGAACGGCTACGAGGTCAATGACCGCGGCCGTGTTCCGGCGTCCATTCGCGAGGCTTACGAGAAGGCCAACGGCTGATCGAGGGATCCGGTTCGGCGTGGCTCCGGCCGACGCGGGACCTGGCTCAGTGCCGGGTCCGGGGGACGGTCGACGGCCGGGCGAACGCCCGGCGCAGCCGCAGGCGGTGGCACTGTGTCGCCACGGTGCTCAGCAGACGTACGAGATCGGGGGCGCCCCCACCGCCCCCCATGGCCGACATCGTCGGCAGCGAGGCCTCGACCTCGCACCCAGGCTCGGGGGGCCGCACCCACACGGCGGCCCCCTGCATGTCCCCGCAGCGGCCCACGGGGATCGGCCGTGCACCGGCCGGACCGGCCGGTGCCGGGGCAGAGGCGAGCAGTGTCGCCGCGGCGGGTTCCGGCCCGGAGAGGTCCGGACCGGCTGCGGGCGGACCCGCCTCATGGGGCGGACGTGCCGCCGCCGCTGTCGGCTCCGGTTCGCGACGAGGCCCCCGGGCAGGGGGTGCCGGCGCGTCCATGACGCCCCCCTCGCCGGTCATCGTGAGGTCGAGCGGCACAGCACCCCACTCCAGCCAGTCCAGTAGCCCGGGAAGCTCCTCCGCGCTGCCCGCGGCCACCAGGAAACGCATCCGGCCGTCCTGCAGGGCCACCGGGGAGCCCGCGACCAGGTGACGCAGGGCCGCCCGTCCCGCCTCGGCCGGCACATCCAGGACGTCGAAGCGCAGACCGACGAAGAGCCGTACCGGAGCGCGGCGATTGTCCGCCGGCACCGGAGCTCCCCCGGTTCCCCCGGTTCTCCCGGTTCCCCCGGCTCCACGGGTCGGCGGGGTGCCGGATCGCCGGGCGGACGCGGGCACGGTCGGCCACCCCAGTTCGTTCTCGTACCACCGGCGGATCTCGTCGCTCGGATCGAGTGGCCGACGGGGGAGCGGGACCGTGGGGAGATCCGTGGTGACCGGGGGGAGGGTGCCAACCATGACAAGTGCAACCGGCGAAGAGACCCGCAAGTTACGCTGGGTGGCATCGCGGGTGCGCACGGTTTCGAAAGAGGGAGCGTGCGGGGGTGCGGGGAGGCACAAGGTTGTTCGCCCATAGCGGAGCGAACCGGCTCGCGCGGCATGGACTGTCCGTCGCAGCGGGTAAGACATCCCTAGTGGGAGGGGGCGACACGCAGGACAGGCCGTCTCACGTTCGCCATCGGCGTACTGGGGAAGGGGGTAAGTGCTTGGCCTGCGGGAACATCGTCTCGCACCATCAGGTTGGAGCAGATGTCGGCGTTCGGGGTCAGGAGGCCAAGGACGGTGTCGGCAGTTGGAATGAGCGGTCCCCGCTTGCGGGACTAAGCTGCGGAAGGACAGGGAGGGGAAGTTCCCCCCACTGCCTGACCGCTCTGAGGAGCGATTAACGATGTTCGAGAGGTTCACCGACCGCGCGCGGCGGGTTGTCGTCCTGGCTCAGGAAGAAGCCCGGATGCTCAACCACAACTACATCGGCACCGAGCACATCCTCCTGGGCCTGATCCACGAGGGTGAGGGTGTCGCCGCCAAGGCCCTTGAGAGCCTCGGGATTTCGCTCGAGGCGGTCCGCCAGCAGGTGGAGGAGATCATCGGCCAGGGCCAGCAGGCCCCGTCCGGGCACATCCCCTTCACCCCCCGTGCCAAGAAGGTCCTGGAGCTGTCGCTCCGCGAGGCCCTTCAGCTGGGCCACAACTACATCGGCACGGAGCACATCCTGCTCGGCCTGATCCGTGAGGGCGAGGGCGTCGCCGCCCAGGTCCTGGTCAAGCTGGGCGCAGATCTCAACCGCGTGCGGCAGCAGGTGATCCAGCTGCTCTCCGGTTACCAGGGCAAGGAGACGGCCGGCGCCAGTGGCGGTCCCGCCGAGGGCACGCCGTCGACGTCCCTGGTCCTCGACCAGTTCGGCCGGAACCTCACCCAGGCCGCTCGTGAGTCCAAGCTCGACCCGGTCATCGGGCGCGAGAAGGAGATCGAGCGGGTCATGCAGGTGCTGTCCCGCCGTACGAAGAACAACCCGGTCCTGATCGGTGAGCCCGGTGTCGGCAAGACCGCCGTCGTCGAGGGCCTCGCCCAGGCCATCGTCAAGGGCGAGGTGCCCGAGACCCTCAAGGACAAGCACCTCTACACCCTGGACCTCGGCGCGCTGGTCGCCGGCTCCCGCTACCGCGGTGACTTCGAGGAGCGCCTGAAGAAGGTCCTCAAGGAGATCCGCACCCGCGGTGACATCATCCTGTTCATCGACGAGCTGCACACGCTGGTCGGTGCGGGCGCCGCCGAGGGCGCCATCGACGCCGCTTCGATCCTGAAGCCGATGCTGGCCCGCGGTGAGCTGCAGACCATCGGTGCGACCACGCTGGACGAGTACCGCAAGCACCTGGAGAAGGACGCGGCCCTCGAGCGCCGCTTCCAGCCCATCCAGGTCGCGGAGCCGTCCCTGCCGCACACGATCGAGATCCTCAAGGGTCTGCGCGACCGGTACGAGGCCCACCACCGCGTCTCCATCACCGACGAGGCACTGGTCCAGGCCGCCACCCTGGCCGACCGGTACATCTCGGACCGCTTCCTGCCGGACAAGGCGATCGACCTGATCGACGAGGCCGGCTCCCGGATGCGCATCCGCCGGATGACCGCGCCGCCGGACCTGCGCGAGTTCGACGAGAAGATCGCCGGTGTCCGCCGCGACAAGGAGTCCGCGATCGACTCGCAGGACTTCGAGAAGGCCGCCTCCCTGCGCGACAAGGAGAAGCAGCTCCTCGCCGCCAAGGCCAAGCGGGAGAAGGAGTGGAAGGCCGGCGACATGGACGTCGTCGCCGAGGTCGACGGCGAGCTGATCGCCGAGGTCCTCGCGACCGCCACCGGCATCCCGGTCTTCAAGCTGACCGAGGAGGAGTCCTCGCGTCTGCTGCGCATGGAGGACGAACTCCACAAGCGGGTCATCGGCCAGGTCGACGCCGTCAAGGCGCTGTCGAAGGCGATCCGTCGTACGCGTGCCGGTCTGAAGGACCCGAAGCGTCCCGGTGGTTCGTTCATCTTCGCCGGCCCGTCCGGTGTCGGTAAGACCGAGCTGTCCAAGGCGCTCGCCGAGTTCCTCTTCGGTGACGAGGACGCGCTGATCTCCCTCGACATGTCGGAGTTCAGCGAGAAGCACACGGTGTCGCGTCTGTTCGGTTCGCCCCCCGGATACGTGGGCTACGAAGAGGGCGGCCAGCTGACCGAGAAGGTCCGCCGCAAGCCGTTCTCCGTCGTCCTCTTCGACGAGGTCGAGAAGGCCCACCCGGACATCTTCAACTCGCTGCTGCAGATCCTGGAGGACGGTCGCCTGACCGACTCCCAGGGCCGGGTCGTGGACTTCAAGAACACGGTCATCATCATGACGACCAACCTCGGCACCCGGGACATCTCCAAGGGCTTCAACCTGGGCTTCGCGGCCTCGGGTGACAAGAAGACCAACTACGAGCGCATGAAGAACAAGGTCTCGGACGAGCTCAAGCAGCACTTCCGTCCCGAGTTCCTCAACCGCGTCGACGACGTGGTCGTCTTCCCGCAGCTGACGCAGGCCGACATCCTGCGGATCGTCGACCTGATGGTCGGCAAGGTGGACGAGCGTCTGAAGGACCGGGACATGGGCATCGAGCTCTCCCAGTCCGCCAAGGAGCTGCTGTCCACGAAGGGCTACGACCCCGTGCTGGGCGCGCGGCCGCTGCGCCGCACCATCCAGCGCGAGATCGAGGACACCCTGTCGGAGAAGATCCTCTTCGGCGAGCTGCGCCCCGGTCACATCGTGGTCGTCGACACGGAGGGCGAAGGCGAGACCAAGACCTTCACGTTCCGCGGCGAGGAGAAGTCGGCGCTGCCGGACGTCCCGCCGATCGAGCAGGCGGCCGGCGGAGCCGGACCGAACCTGAGCAAGGAGGCGTAAGCCTCAGGGCGACGCCAGAAGGGGCCGGTGCTTTCGAGCACCGGCCCCTTCGTCATGCCCGAACGCGGCTACGGCACCGCGCGCGCCGTCGCGTTACGACAACTGCCCGTCGTAGTCCGGCAGCTTGTAGGTCTTCTCGGCGTGGCCGCCCGACAGGTCGGTGGCGCTGTTGCCGATGTTGGCGATGATCGTGTAGCCCTTGGACTCCACGTCGACGCGCTGGGCGGTCTTGTACGCGGCGACGTCCTTGAAGAGGTCGCTGAAGCTGCGGACGTAGAGCCCGGAGACCTCGTAGCCGACGTGTTCGAGGTTGTAGTCGGTGACCGAGGCGATGATGCCGGGGCGGGCCGTCACGAAGAACAGGGAGACGCCGTGTTCCTGGGCGTACTCGGCGACGTCCAGGACGGGCTTGTTGGCCGGCTGCGGGTAGCTGAAGCCGAAGTCGGTCTCCAGCGTGGTGTTGTCGATGTCGAGGACGATCGCCTGCTTCTCGCCCGGCTTGCCGGCGGCTATGCGCTGCTTCAGGTAGGGCAGCGCCTGGTCCATCACGGCCTGGCAGTCCCGCTGCCAGGTCGTGTAGTCGACGTCCGCGGCGGCTGCCGCTGCCGTGGCGGTCGTGGAGGTGCTCGTGGTCGTCGTCGCGGCCTCGGCGGGGACGGCCAGTGCCACGAGGGCGGCGGCGGAGACGGCGGTGACGGCTGCGCGGTGCGCCCAGGGGCGTCTCGTGGTCATGGTGGGGGGTTCCTCTCACGTCCGGACGTTCTGCAGTTGTCGGGTGCATGCTCGTTGGCGAGGGTGGCGCGAGGGGAACCGTAGGGTTACTGGACGGTAAGTGGCCAGAGACGTGCGTCACATTGGGCTGTCGGGTAGGGGAGACGGGCAATGGGCCGGACCCGTTCCGGGCGGCTGTGCGCGCGATTCCGGAGGGCCTCAGGCGTCTCGGCGGAGTAGCGCCGGTCACATTGCGGAGTGCCTCGGTCTCGCCCTGCGGTGACAAGCCGCACAGGCGATTTGTCCGTTACTAGCGGGAATAGTGGAAAGGATTCGGCGCGCAAAAAGGGTTTAACTCCCGAAATGGGCGAAGAACTCGCCCGTACTGGGGGATTTGGCCTCGATGACCGCTCTGTCAAGAAGCGTTGACCTTTGGGGTGAGGTACTAGCTCAGGTCGTAGATGGGCGGTTTGGGGGTATGCCGGATCGCCGGTTACCAAGGGATGGTCCGTCCGGCGGGTGTCTGTGCGCCGGATGGTTCTTCTGTCCCCGTCCCCATGAGGTTCCGAATGTTCCCGCGTGTCTCGCTCCGCTCTGCCCGTACGTCCCCCCTTCGCGCCCGTGCCGCCGTGCTGGCCGTGGGCCTGGGAGCGTCGGCCGTACTGGGGGCCGGAGTCGCGGCCGCCGCCACTCCCGCGGCGGCGACCACCGCCACCACCGTGCAGGCGCAGACCGCCGCCGCCAAGAAGGCCGCTTCCTGGGTCGACCCGGTGAAGAAGTACAAGCTCTCCGCGAGCTTCGCCCAGGCCGGCGGCATGTGGCAGTCCACCCACAGCGGGCAGGACTTCGCCGTGTCGAGCGGTACCGACGTCGTCGCCGCGCACGGCGGCACCGTCGTCAAGGCCGGTGGCAACGGCGCCGGTGACGGTCCCGCGTACGGCAACGCCGTGGTCATCAAGCACGGCAGCGGGACGTACTCCCAGTACGCCCACCTGTCCCGGATCGACGTGAAGGTCGGCCAGGTCGTCAAGACCGGTCAGCACATCGCGCGGTCGGGCAACACGGGCAACTCCAGCGGCCCGCACCTGCACTTCGAGATCCGTACGACCGCCAACTACGGGACGGCCATCGACCCGGTCGCCTTCCTGCGCTCCAAGGGCGTGAGCGTCTAGCGGTCGCTCAGGCGCCGTTGTGGGCCCGGGTCACCAGGTCGGTCGCGACCTCCAGGACCGCCTTCCGCTTGTCCTCGGGGGTGGCGTCCAGGTCCTGGAGGAAGAACATCCCGGCGTGCAGGGTGAAGATCGCGCTGACGCAGCGGACCTGGTCGGCCAGGTCCGCCTCCGGGTCGACGATGATCTCGCGCAGACCCTGCATGCGCTCCTTGAAGGTCTCGCCGACCCGCAGCTCGCGTACCGCCGCCTGGTTCTCCTGCATGAAGCGGAACAGCGGCGTCGCGCCGGCCAGGATGTCGCTGTAGCGCCGTACGATCTCCTGCTTCGTCTCCAGGGTGTGCGGCTGCTGCCTGCCCCAGTCGATCAGGTCGAGGATCGGCTGCGTCAGGTCGTCGAAGATGCTGACGAGGATCTCTTCCTTGGTCTTGAAGTGGTAGTACAGAGCCGCCTTGGTGACGTCGAGACGCTCGGCGATCTCGCGCAGGGAGGTCTTCTCGTACCCCTGCTCGGCGAAGAGTCCGAGGGCGACGTCCTGGATGCGCTGGCGGGTGTTGCCGCGGCGCTGATGCTTGGTGCCGTCCATGGTGCCGCCCATCCTCGTGCTTCTCGCGCTTCGGGAAAAACTTACTTGACGACCGGCTAGTTACGCCTCTACCTTCCCTGAGTGTAGCCAACTAGCCGGTCGGCAAGTAAGTAGCCGGCCGGGGGCGGGACCAGGGGAGTGGGAACGATGGCGGACGTGCGGACGGCCGAGCCGGAGACAGAGAAACAGCCCAGGAGCGTACGCGTCGTACTGCTCGCGCTGATGATCACGATGATGCTCGCGATGCTCGACAACATGATCATAGGCACGGCGATGCCGACGATCGTGGGCGAACTGGGCGGGCTCGAACACCTGTCGTGGGTCGTGACCTCGTACACCCTCGCGACCGCCGCCTCCACCCCGCTGTGGGGCAAGCTCGGCGACATGTACGGGCGCAAGGGCGTCTTCATGAGCTCGATCGTGCTCTTCCTGATCGGCTCCGCGCTCAGCGGCATGGCCCAGGACATGGGGCAGCTGATCGGCTTCCGCGCGGTGCAGGGGCTGGGCGCCGGCGGTCTGATGGTCGGTGTCATGGCGATCATCGGCGATCTCATACCGCCCCGCGAGCGCGGCAAGTACCAGGGCATGATGGCCGGCGTCATGGCACTCGCGATGATCGGCGGTCCGCTGGTCGGCGGCACCATCACGGACCACTGGGGCTGGCGCTGGTCCTTCTACATCAACCTGCCGCTCGGCGTGGTGGCGCTCGCCGCGATCAGCGTCGTCCTGCAACTGCCGAAGAAACGGGCGCAGGCGCGGATCGACTATCTCGGCGCCGGGCTGCTGACCGTGGGCATCACCGCCATCGTGCTCGTCACGACCTGGGGCGGGACCGAGTACGCCTGGACGTCCGCGCGGATCATGGAGCTCATCGGGATCGGCGTCGCCGCCCTCATCGGGTTCGTGTTCGTGCAGACCAAGGCCCCCGAGCCGGTCGTACCGCTGCACATCTTCCGCAGCCGCAACTTCACGCTGATGTCGGTCATCGGCTTCATCACCGGCTTCGTGATGTTCGGCGCGACCCTCTTCCTGCCGCTGTACCAGCAGTCGGTGCAGGGAGCCTCCGCGACCAACTCCGGTCTGCTGCTCCTGCCGATGCTCGGCGCGATGCTCGTCACGTCGATGGTCGCGGGACGGGTGACCACGAACTCCGGCAAGTACAAGGTCTTCCCGGTCGCCGGCGGTGCGCTGATGGTCGTCGGGCTGTACCTGCTGTCGCTGATGGACACCGACACCAGCCGGTTCACGTCGGGCGTGTACATGGCCGTCGTCGGTCTCGGGATGGGCTGCCTGATGCAGATCACCATGCTGGTCGCACAGAACAGCGTGGAGATGAAGGACATGGGCGTGGCGTCCTCCTCCACGACCCTCTTCCGTACCCTCGGCTCCTCCTTCGGCGTCGCGATCATGGGCGCGCTGTTCAACCACCGGGTGCAGGACGTCATGACCGAGCGGGCCGGCGCCCTGGGCTCCGAGGTCACCGAGCGGTCCGCCCAGCTGGACGCGGCGAGCCTGGCGAAGCTGCCGGAGGCGGCGCGGGAGGCGTACCAGCACGCGGTGTCGTCCGGCACCCACTCGGCGTTCCTGCTGGGGGCCGCGGTGTCGGTGGTCGCGCTGGTGGCGGCGGTGTTCGTGAAGGAGGTTCCGCTCAAGGGCGCGGGGCCGCAGAAGGCCGACGAGGATTCGGGCGAAGGGGCCGCGGCGTAGCCGCCGGTGGCCGGGGCCGTCTGACCCGGACGTGAGTCGAAGGTCCCCGGGCGGCCGTGTCCGCCCGGGGGCCTTCGCGCTGCCCCGCCGGTGTCAGTGGAGCGTGCCACCATCGCCGTATGGACAAAGGTGCCGGAGATGCCGGAAGTGCGGCGGGTGCGGCTGGCCACGGATGCCAGGGACGCCAGGGACGCCAGGGACGCCAGGGACGCCAGGGACCGGGACTGGGCCGATCCGCGGCTCGACCCGGACGCGGCGGCCGCCCACGGCGGGTGCGGCCGCGAGACGGCCGAGGCGGGCCGCGAGTCGCCCGCGAGCCGGCCGCACGCGCTGTGCCGCACGGGTGTCACGGCAGCATCGGATAGCTCCCCGTGTTCGTCGGTGCGTGCTCCGGCAGCCACAGGACGGCCACCGCGCCCTCCGCCGGTACGCCCTCCGGCGTGCCGGCCGGCCGTACGTTGCGGAACGTCAGCCGGGCGCCCAGGACCCGGGCCTGCCCCGCCGCGATGGTCAGGCCCAGTCCGTGGCCGTGGCCGGAGCGGTCGGTGCTGCCCGTGCGGAAGCGGCTCGGTCCCTCGGCGAGCAGGTGCCCGGGGAAGCCGGGGCCGTGGTCGCGGACCCGGATCACCCGGCCCTCGACGCTGACCTGGATCGGTGGCTTGCCGTGCCGGGCCGCGTTGGCGAGCAGGTTGAACAGCACCCGCTCCAGGCGGCGCGGATCGGTGGTGACCTCCGACTCGTGCACCACCCGCACCTCGATCCCGGGGTCCTTCGCCGTCACCCGCCGACGGACGAACTCGCCCAGCAGGATGTCCTGCAGCTCGGCCCGTTCGGAGGCACCGTCGAGGCGGGCGACCTCCAGGACGTCCTCGACGAGCGTGCGCATGGCCTTCGCCCGGTCCAGGACCAGCTCCGTCGGGCGGCCCGGGGGCAGCAGTTCGGCGGCGGTCAGCAGGCCGGTCACCGGGGTGCGCAGCTCGTGCGCGATGTCGGCGGTGACCCGGCGCTCCGCCTCCAGCCGCTGCTGCAACGCGTCCGCCATGGCGTCCACCGCCCGCGCGAGGTCGTCGGTCTCGTCCCGTACGACACCACCGATGGCGTCCCGCACCCGCACGTCCGACGCGCCGCCCGCGACCTGGTTCGCCGCGGCCGCCGCCTTGCGCAGCCGGCGCGAGAGCTGCCCGCCGATGAGCACACCGAGCGCGCTGCCGCCCAGGACGACCGCGATGGAGCCGATCACCAGGGCCTGGTCGAGGTCGTTGAGGATGTCCGTGCTGCGGTCGGTGAACCCGGTGTGCAGGGACAGCACGTGCCCGCCCTTGACCGGTACGGCCGCCCAGATGTCCGGCGTGCCGCCCGGCCGCTCGGACACGAAGGTCGCCCGGCGCCCCTCCCGGACCTTCGCCCGCAGTTCCCCGGGCAGCTCCGGGTCGTCGATCTTGATGTGGGGGAAGTTCGGCCGGTCGGACAGCTCGTAGTTGCGCTGGGCGATCTGGACGCGCTCGTCGGCGAGATCGCGCGCGTTGTCCAGCATCGAGACCTGGGCCGCGTTGTGCACGACGAGGCTGAGCGCGATCGCCACCAGCGCGCCGACCAGCGCGATGGCCGCGCTCAGCTTCCACCGCAGGCCCGTACGCAGGGCCAGTCTGTCGATGACGGCCGCTCCCGGGCGCCGAAGATTCCCCCGCATACCCCTGCTGTCCCCGCTCAGGGCTTCAGCTTGTAGCCGAAGCCGCGGACCGTCTCGATCCGGTCCTGGCCGATCTTCGTCCGCAGCCGCTGCACATGGACGTCGACCACGCGCGTGTCCCCGCCCCATCCGTAGTCCCACACCCGCTCCAGGAGCTTGTCGCGGGAGAGCACGGTGCCCGGCGCGGAGGAGAACTCCAGCAGCAGCCGCATCTCGGTCGGCGTCAACGCCACCGGCTGTCCGGCCCGGCGTACCTCCATACCGTCGGTGTCGACCTCCAGGTCGCCGAAGGCCAGCAGGCCGCCGCCGGCCGCCGGGGCCCCGGAGTCGTCCGTACGGTCACCGCCGCTCGCGTGTCCGAAGCGGCGCAGCACCGCGCGGATCCGTGCGACCAGGACCGCGCCGTCGAACGGCTTGGTCACGTAGTCGTCGGCGCCCGCCTCCAGGCCCAGCACGACGTCGATGCTGTCGGCGCGTGCCGACAGCATGATCACCGGCACGGTCGACTCGTCCCGGATCCGACGGCACAGGCTCACCCCGTCCAGGCCGGGGACCATGACGTCCAGCAGGGCGATGTCGGGGCGGTCGGCGCGGAACGCCTCCAGCCCCGACAGCCCGTCGGGCATGGCGGTGACCGCGAAACCGTCCCGCTCCAGGGCGAGCTGGGTGGCCTCGCGGATGACGTCGTCGTCCTCGACGAACAGAACGTGGGTCTGGTCTGCCATCCCGCTGCTCTCTGCTCTCAGTCCTCGTGTCGTGCCGTTACCGGGTGATCGGATCGCAGGCCCGATCGGTTCACCGGTCATGGACCTGCTCACCGGGTCAGCTGTCGGGCACCGGTGTCGGTCCGTCCCCGGCCGTCCTGCCGTAGTCGTTCTGCACGCTGTACACCTGGGTGAAGCGGGCCCCGCTCCAGCGGTACGTGACCACGGTCTCGCCGGACGGCGCCGAGACCGGGTCCCCCTTCTCATACACCTGTTTGGTCACCACCAGGTCGCCCCGGTCGATCTCCGCGTAGACCGGCGGCTCCTCGGCCCGGAAGACATTCCGGTACGAACCGCCCTGCTCGCGATACACATAAGAGCCGATCCCGACCGCGTCCCCGCAGGTCAGCACGTTGACGACGACATCGTCCGCCGAGGCTCCGGTCAGATCCCCGTAGGACACGTCGACCGGGTACGCGTCGGCCACGCACGGCTTCAGCTCGCGCTTGACCTCGGCGGAGACCCGCGGATCGGTTTTCACGAGCCGGACCGCGTCCACGCGCGCGGCCACCCGGGCGGGCAGGGAGGAGGGCGAGGCACCCGCCACCGAGTCGGCGTGCGCCGGTCCCTCGTCGCGGGCGCCGGTGCCGCCGGTCCCGCACGCGGACACGAAAAGGGCGAGGGCGGCGAGCACGGCCACCGCCGTGATCGCCGCCTGGAAGACTCCCCGGGCGGGCGTGCGCCCTGACGGGCGCGGGTCCCCGCCGGCCGGGTCCTCGCCGGCCGGGTCCCCGCTGACCGGACCCTCGTCCGCGTGCCCGATGCCGCCGGCCGCTGTGCCTAGGCCGCGCAACGCTCCCGCTCCTCACGCTCCAGCGCGCGTGCGCCGAGCTCGTCGTCGTCCCTGCTCTTCAGCTCCTCGCGGAGCCGGGCGAGCGCCCGGTGCAGCGTGCTCTTGACCGTTCCGGCCGACATGCCGAGGGCGGCGGCCGTCTCCTCCGTGGACATCTGCTCCCAGTGTCGCAGCACGACGACGCTGCGCTGCTTGGGAGCGAGAACCTTCATGACGTCCATCAGCAGGGCGCGGTCCGCGTGCTGCTCGGTGGAGTCGTCGACCGAGGCGTCCGGCAGCTGCTCGGTCGGCACCTCCTCCAGCTTCCGGGCCCGCCACCACTCGGTCCGGGTGTTGATCATCACCCGGCGCAGATAGGCGTCCGCGAGCCGCTTGTCCGCGATGCCGTCCCAGCGGCCGTACGTCCGCACGAGGGCCGTCTGGAGCAGGTCCTGGGCGTCGATCGGGTCCGGGACCAGCCGACGCGCGCTGCGCAGCAGCGCGTCCTGCCGGGTGCGGACGTACTCCTCGAACTCGAGCACCTCGCCCTGCGCCATGTCGACCGCCTCCTGCTCCCCGTTTCCGCCGGCTTGTTCGGCCGTCGGTCCGCCTCCGTGGTCCCCGGTCCGCCGGGTACGCCAATGAAGCTACGGAGGTGTTGTCACGGGGCTGTCCGAAGCAGCGCGCGGCTAGCACTCGGCTGTCCGTCGGTTGTGTAACGGAAGGAGGGGCAGGCTGAAGCGCCGTACCGGTACATGGCGGTATGGGGGGATGTGGCGTCAGGTTCTTGTCAACGGCAGTCGATACAGACCACTCGGGAGGGGCTCCACCAGACCGTCGGCGACCAGACCGTCCAGCGCGCGGGCGCGCTGCACCGGCTCGTGCCACACCCGGTCCAGAGCCGCCTGCGGGACGGGCCCGTGGGCCTCGCGCAGCACGGCGAGCAGCTTGCCCCGGACCTGGCGGTCCGTACCGGCGTACGTCTGCCCCCGGCGCGGCGGGCCGTCGTGCTCCGGCTTGCCCGCGAGCCGCCAGGCGCACTGCGCGGCGATCGGACAGCGGTGGCACGTCTCGTTCTTGGCCGTGCACACCAGCGCGCCGAGCTCCATGGACGCGGCGGCCCAGCGGGCCGCGGTCCCCTCGTCCGCGGGCAGCAGTGCGCGGGCCAGCTTGCGTTCGGCGGCGGTGGTGGCGTTCGGCGGGTACCGCACCCCGGTCACGGCCCGGGCGAAGACCCGGCGGACGTTGGTGTCCAGCACCGCGTGCCGCTGTCCGTACGCGAAGGAGGCGACGGCCGCGGCCGTGTACTCGCCGATGCCGGGCAGCGCCAGCAGCTGGGCGTGGTCGGTCGGTACGTCACCGCCGTGGCGTTCCGTTATGGCGACCGCCGCTCCGTGCAGGCGCAGGGCGCGGCGCGGGTAGCCCAGCCGGCCCCAGGCGCGGACGGCCTCGCCGGGCGCGTCCCCGGCCAGGTCGGCCGGGCGCGGCCAGCGGGCCAGCCACTGCTCGTAGACGGGCAGGACGCGGTTCACGGGTGTCTGCTGCAACATGAACTCACTGACCATCACCCCCCACGGGCCGGCTTCGCGCCGCCGCCACGGCAGGTCGCGGGCGTGTTCGTCGAACCAGTCGATGACAGGGGCGTGGAGCGGCTCGCCGAGGGCGTCGCCGGCAACGCCGTTCACAGGGTGCGGGGACTTCGTGGACACAGTCATGGCCTTCCGATCCTGCCATGCGGAAGGGCTCGCCCGTGTGTTCCGGCGGGCGCGCGGCCCGGCGGCTCGTCCTCCCGGAGTCCTTGCCGGGCCGTTCTCCCGGTACCGCATCCGTCCCGCGGCGGACTCCCGTGGTGGTCCGGCCGTTGCGGCCTGGACGCCCTGCCCCGTTCCGCGACATCGTCCAGTGGCCGGGCGGCCGCCGCCGCGGCCGTACCCGGAGGGTGTTCGCCGAGTGCGGCACACCTGACGATCGACAGCAGTGCCACCCCCGTGGCCGCTTGTAGCGTCGGCCGGATGGAACGTCCTCGGATGTGGAGCGTCTGGCTGCTGTGGGTCGTCCTCGCGCTGCCCGCGCTCACGGCGGACGCCATGGGGCTGAACGAGCCGCGCCCCGCCTGGCAGTGGGCGGCCGGGGTGGGCGTGCTCGCCGTGGCGGTCGCGGCGAACCGGCGGTACCCGCTCATGGGCTTCGGGCTGACGGCCGTCCTGGGGCTGCTCACCGCGCCCGCCCTGTTCTCCGTCTCCTACGGGCTCGCGCTCGGCGTCCTCGCCCTGCTCCTCGGGCTGCGGGCGGACCGGGTACTGCCCACCGCGCTGCTCTTCGTCGCCCTCGGCTGCGCCGGCACCGCCAAGATCGCACTCGTCGGGGTCGACCCGGCACCGGAAGGGGTGGTCCTGACGAGCACGCTGCTGTTCGGCTGCGTCTTCCCCTGGCTCGGCGGGCGCCACTGGCGCCAGAGCCGCGAGCTGGCCGCGGCCGGCTGGACGCGGGCCGCCAGGCTGGAGGACGAGCAGCGCACCGCGGAGGAGCGGGCGCGGCTGCGTGAACGGTCCAGGATCGCCCAGGACATGCACGACTCCCTGGGCCACGAGCTGAGCCTGATCGCCCTGCGCGCGGGCGCCCTCCAGGTCGCCCCCGACCTTCCGGACCGGCACCGGGCCGCCGTGGCCGACCTGCGCGCGGCCGCCGCCGACGCCACGGACCGGCTGCACCGCATCATCGGCGTCCTGCGCGAGGACGACGACCCGGCGCCGCTGACCCCGGCGGGCGAGAGCGTCGCACAACTCGTCGCCCGTGCCGCCGCGTCGGGCCTGCCGGTGCGCTGGGAACCGGCGGGCTCCGCCACCGCCGTACAGCGCGGCGGGGTCGCCGAACACGTCCTGCACCGGGTGGTCCGGGAGGCCCTGACCAACGCTGCCCGGCACGCTCCCGGTGCTCCCGTGACCGTCACGGCGACGGAGGAGGCGGGCGGCGCGACGGTCACCGTCACCAACGGGCCCTCCGCGCAGGCGACGTGCCCGTCCTCCGGCGGCTCCGGCCTGGCCGGTCTGCGCGCCACCGTCACCGCGGGAGGCGGCGCCTTCGAGGCCGGCCCGCACGGAGGCGGGTTCCGGGTCCGTGCGTACGTCCCCGACCAGCCGGCACCCCTGATCACAGCCCGTTCCGCTCCCTTGGTTCCTTCAGCGGCCTCGCCTCCTTCGGCTCACGCGGCTGACTCGGCTCACGCTCACCCGGCCCACCTGGTTGTCCCGGCTGCCCACTCGGCGCCCTTCACCCGTGCCCGCCGCCGTGTCGCCGTCGCCGCCGGGGCCGCGGCCTGTGCGGGTGTCGCCCTGGCCGGCGGGTCCTTCGGCTGGTACGCGTACACGGAGACGCACTCGGTCCTCGAACCCACCGCGTACGCGAAGCTCCGCCTGGGCGACTCGGCCGACGAGATCACGCCCCTGCTGCCGGACCGCACGGTCCGTGACCCACCCGTGGAACGGGCGCCGGCGCCACCCCGGGACACCGCATGCCGTTACTACCGGGCGAGCGGTGAACTCCTCGTCTCCGTCGACCACTTCCGACTGTGCTTCGACGGCGAGGACCGGCTCACCGCCAAGGACGTGATCCCCGGGGCCGGACGGTCCGGGGACGAGCAGCAGGAGGAGTTCGTACGGTGATCCGTGTACTGCTGGCCGACGACGAGGCGATGGTCCGTGCGGGCGTGCGGGCCATCCTGGGGAGCAGCGGCGAGACGGAGGTGGTCGCCGAGGCGGGCGACGGCCGCGAAGCGGTGGAACTGGCCCGCGCTCACCGCCCGGACGTCGCCCTGCTCGACATCCGCATGCCCCGCCTGGACGGGCTCGCCGCGGCGGAGGAGATCGTGCGGGCGGTGCCCGGCACGGCCGTCGCGATGCTCACGACCTTCTCCGAACAGGCCTATGTGGCCCGCGCACTCGGCGGCGGCGCCACCGGCTTCCTGCTCAAGTCCGGTGACCCGTACGAACTGATCGCGGGCGTACGCGCGGTGGCGGGCGGCGGTGCCTTCCTGTCGCCGAAGGTCGCCCGGTATGTCATCGAGGGCCTCGGTGGCGGCGCCGGCCGACTGGGGCGCGAGGCCGCCGCACGCGCCCGCGTGCAGGAACTCAGCCCGCGCGAGCGGGAGGTGCTGGGCCTCGTCGGCGCGGGCCTGTCCAACCCGGAGATCGCCGCCCGGCTGCACCTCGTCGAGGGCACGGTGAAGGCGTACGTGAGCGCGGTCCTCGACCGGCTGGAGGTACGCAACCGGGTGCAGGCGGCGATCGTGGCGTACGAGGCGGGGCTGGTGGGATCGTGAGGCGTCGGCGTGGAGCCCTGGGGTGCTGCGCAGTGGTGAGGCGAGGCTTGGAGTCATGAGGTTCACCGGTGCCGGGCGGGGTGCCGGGACGTGCGGGGCGAGGACGGGACGCGGGCCGGTCCCGGGCCGGTGAACCATCGTGCGGCGGGCGCCGAGGAGGCGCGTATCGCCTCGGCCAGCCGTGTCGCCGGGCCGGTGCCCAGGCGGATGACGACGACCGCGCAGACCGCTCCGAGGACGAGTCCCGCCGCCACGTCGTGCGGGTAGTGCACGCCGACGAAGACCCGGGAGAAGGCCAAGAGGAGGGCCAGCGGGGCCGTCAGCCACAGGAGCGCGCGCCGGACCAGGGCCAGGGCGACGGCCGCGCCGCCCGCGATGGTGGCGTGGTTGCTGGGGAAGGACCAGTCGCCGTGCGGCGGGCAGGCGACGAGGGACGGTGCCGCGTCGATGACCGCCCGGCATGGACGTTCCTCGGTGAAGCCGGACTTGAGCACCTCACTGCAGACGTACGCCACGGCCGTGGCCACAGGTGCAAGGGCTGCTGTCGCGAACGCGCGGGCGGTGTGGTGCCGGGCCTGCCACCAGGCTGCCGCGAACAGCGCGACGAAGAGCAGGATGCCTGCCTCCGTCCCGGTCTCGGCGGTGTGCTGTAGCCACGTGGGGGTGTCCTGCGCGGTGGCGGTGATGTCGCGGTAGAGCTCGGCGTCCTCGAAGTTCATAGTCACAGAAAGTAATTGACCTGACCGTCTCGTCACAGCTTGCGATCGTCGGGTGGTGCACCTGACGAAAGACAGGGGTGGGAGCGGCCGGCTCCGGAATGATGATCCGGAAAAGTTGTGAGCCCCGGCGGCGGGTGGGGCCAGCGAAGGCGTCGATCTCTCGTACAGTTTGCGCCGTGGGATCTCTGCGCAATCCGGTCGGGCCGCTTCCCTCCTCCATCTACTGGCGACGGAGGGTCGTACTGCTGTCTGTGAGCGCCCTGTTGGCGCTGCTGATCGCCTGGATCGTCACCTCGGGCGGCGGAGGCGGCGACAACGGCGCCGACGGGTCCAACGACAAGAATCCCTCAGCCACGACGATCACGCCGGGGCCGTCCGGCTCCGGCCCCGCGATCAGCCAGGCGCCGGGCGGACGGGACGAGTCGAGCGGCGGGGAATCCAGTGGGCCGGGGTCCGGCGCCGGGTCGGGCGACGGCTCCGGTGCGGGCGGCGGATCCGGGTCCGGTTCGGCCGGCTCCGGTGGTTCGGGCGGCTCGGGCGCCGGGGCGGCCGGTGGCGGCTCGGGCGGCGGTGTTGGCACCGGTGACACCGTTCCCGCGGGTTCCACGCTCCCCAAGTGCACCGCCGGCGCCGTGAAGTTGACCGTGCGCAGCCTCCACAACGCGTACGGCCCCGGCGACACGCCCGCCCTGCTGCTCACCGCGACGAACTCCTCCGGCGGCGACTGCAAGGTCGATCTCGGGCCGAAGAACGCGGTGTTGACGATCACTCAGGCGGGCGGCGAGGACGACTACTGGTCCTCCGCGGACTGCCCCAAGGGCTCCGGCGCCCTGGTGTTCCGGGTACCGGCCGACAGCAGCATCACGTACACCGTGAAGTGGGACCGCAAGCCGAGCGCTCCTCAGTGCGCGACGCCTCCGGCGGGGTCGGCCGGGGCGGGCACGTATCTCGTGGAGGCGAAGACACCGGGCTTCGGGACGGTGCAGACGTCGTTCGTCCTGGAGGCCGACTAGCTCCACGGCCGACTGGCTACACGGCGGAGCGGCAGACCGGGACGGAGCCCTCCGATGGAGCGGCAGACCGGGGCGCAGCGCTCCGGGGTGGGAGGCCGGACACATCGCTCCTGGGCGGGACGCCCCGACCGGGCTGCTCCGGGGCGGCAGGCTCAGACGTGACGCTCCAGTGCGGCAGGCTCAGAGGTGACGCTCCGGGGCGGCAGGCCTAGACGTAACGCTCCAGGATCGACGATTCCGCCAACCGCGAGAGGCCCTCCCGCACGCTCCGCGCTCGCGCCTCGCCGACGCCGTCCACCGTCTGCAAGTCGTCCACGCTCGCCGCCAGCAGCTTCTGCAGGCCCCCGAAGTGCTCCACCAGCCGGTCGATGATCGCGCCCGGCAGCCTCGGCACCTTCGCCAGCAGTCGGAAGCCCCGGGGGGACACCGCCGAGTCGAGCGCCTCCGGTGATCCGGTGTAACCCATGGCTCTGGCGACCGTGGGCATCTCCAGGAGTTCGGCATGGGTGAGCGCGTTGAGCTCGTACAGCGCCTCCTCCACCGTGCGGGAGCGCTTGGCGGTGGGCTCGGGGACGTAGTCCCGCACGACCAGCTCGCGCTCGGGCTCCACGCCGGCGATCAACTCGTCCAGCTGGAGTGCCAGGAGCCGTCCGTCCGTGCCCAGCTCGACCACGTACTCGGCGATCTCCGTGGCGATACGGCGGACCATCTCCAGGCGCTGGGCCACGGCGGAGACGTCCCGGACGGTCACCAGGTCCTCGATCTCCAGCGCGGACAGGGTGCCCGCGACCTCGTCGAGGCGGAGTTTGTAGCGCTCCAGGGTCGCCAGCGCCTGGTTGGCGCGGGACAGGATCGCGGCGGAGTCCTCCAGGACGCGACGCTGGCCGTCGACGTACAGGGCGATCAGCCGCATCGACTGGGAGACCGAGACCACCGGGAAGCCGACCTGCTTGCTCACCCGGTCCGCGGTGCGGTGCCGCGTGCCCGTCTCCTCGGTGGGGATCGTCGGGTCCGGCAGGAGCTGGACGCCCGCCCGCAGGATCTTGGACAGGTCGGCGGACAGCACGATGCCGCCGTCCAGCTTGCACAGCTCCCGAAGCCGCGTCGCCGTGAACTCGACGTCCAGGACGAAACCGCCCGTACACATCGATTCGACGGTCTTGTCGGAGCCGAGGACGATGAGACCGCCGGTGTTGCCGCGCAGGACCCGTTCGAGGCCGTCGCGCAGGGCCGTGCCGGGTGCCACAGCGCTCAGTGAGGCGCGCATCAGGCCATCGGCACCGGAACTCCCACCGGACTTTCCGGGAGCTGCCGCCCGGTCGTTGGCTGCCACTGCACTCCTCCGGTCGCAGGTTCTGGAACACTCCCGTTTCGCACAAGCGGTTCGTACGGACGGGCGAGACCAGGGCAAAGTCTACCGGCGGTCCTCGCCGTCCCGTGGGGCCTCTCTGCGACGGGAGCGCGGAAGGACCCTGAGAGCGTCTCCTATGTCGGCGACTTCCAGGACCTTCATACCGGGCGGGACCTTGCCCGGATCGCCGGGCACGAGGGCGTGCGTGAAGCCCAGCCGGTGTGCTTCGGAGAGCCGGCGCTGCACGCCCGTGACCCGTCTGACCTCGCCCGCGAGGCCGACCTCGCCGATCGCGACCAGGTTCTTCGGCAGCGGGGTGTCGCTCGCCGCGCTCGCCAGCGCGAGGGCGATGGCGAGGTCCGCGGCCGGTTCGGAGAGCTTCACACCGCCGACCGTCGCGGAGTAGATGTCCCTTTTGCCCAGGGCGCTGATCCGGCCGCGCTGTTCCAGGACGGCGAGCATCATGGAGACCCGGGAGGTCTCCAGGCCCGAGGTGGTGCGCCGGGGAGAGGGGATCTGCGAGTCCACCGTGAGCGCCTGGACCTCGGCGACCAGGGGGCGGCGGCCCTCCAGGGTGACGGTGAGGCAGGTGCCGGGCACCGGTTCGGCGCGCCGGGTCAGGAACAGGCCGCTGGGGTCGGCGAGGCCGACGATGCCCTCGTCGTGCAGTTCGAAGCAGCCCACCTCGTCCGTGGCGCCGTAGCGGTTCTTGATGCCCCGGACGAGCCTGAGGCGCGCGTGCCGGTCGCCCTCGAAGGACAGGACGACGTCCACGAGGTGCTCCAGCAGGCGCGGGCCCGCGATGGCGCCGTCCTTGGTGACATGGCCCACCAGGAGCGTGGACATCGCGCGCTCCTTGGAGGCGCGGATCAGGGCGCCCGCCACCTCGCGGACCTGGGCCATGCCGCCGGGCGCGCCGTCGATCTCCGCGGAGGCCACCGTCTGCACGGAGTCGAGGATCAGCAGGGACGGCTTCACCGCGTCCAAGTGGCCCAGCACGGCGGCCAGATCGGTCTCGGCGGCGAGATACAGGTGGTCGTCGATCGCGCCGATCCGGTCGGCGCGCAGCCGGACCTGGCTCGCCGACTCCTCGCCGGTGACATAGAGCGTGCGGTGCTCGTCGCTCGCCGACTTGGCCGCCACATCGAGGAGCAGGGTGGACTTGCCGACGCCGGGCTCGCCCGCGAGGAGGGCCACCGCGCCGGGGACCAGACCGCCGCCGAGCACCCGGTCCAGCTCGGGCACGCCGGTGGAGCGGGCGGTCGCCTGCCGGCCGTCGACCTCGCCGATGGGCACGGCGGAGGTGGTGACGCGGCCCGGTGCCGTCGTCCGCACGGCGGGCGCGCCGTACTCCTCGATCGTGCCCCAGGCCTGGCACTCGGGGCAGCGGCCGAGCCACTTCGCCGTCTGCCAGCCGCACTCGGTGCAGCGGTAGGACGGACGCTCCTTGGCGGACTTCGTACGGGCAGCCATGCACGAACCGTAACCGGCACCACTGACACCACCGACCGCGCCGGCCGGAAGCGCCGTCCGCGACCCGCCCCGCACCACCCTGTCACCCCATGCGAATCGGCCACGCACGTCTCGAACAAGCCATGGAACGAATCGTTCCTCTCCCCGATTGAGGGATCGTTTCACCCGTACGGATTAAAAGAGCTCAAGGTGCAAGAAGGGGCGAACGCGCGCCCCCTACGGTCCACAGGTGATGAGCAGCAGTTCGGAGATCTCGACCCGCACCACCGGCGCACATCGGGCGCACCGGGAGGCGCGCGACCGCGCGGCGGCGCGCACGCTGGCACAGCGTCCTCCCGCGCGCTACGAACCGTACCTGGACGGCCTGTTCACCTACTGCCTGTCCGTGCTGTGCGACCACGACACGGCGACCGCGGCCCTCGGGGACGTCCTCGCGCTCGCCGAGAAGCGCCGTGGCCCGGAGGCCGCCGGCGACCGCAGGGCCTGGCTGTACGCGCTGGCCCGCTGGGCGTGTCTGCGCAAGCTGGCCGAGGCCAAGCAGAAACGTCAGGCCACGCACGCGGCCGGCCGCACCGGGACCGACCGGCGCCAGAGCGCGCCGTCCGCCGACCCGCCGGTCTCCGAGGAGATCCAGGAGGAGCGTCGGCGCGAACTGGCCCTGCTCGCCTGGCCGGAGGCCGCCGGCACCACCCCCGAACAGCGCGAGGCGCTGGAACTCGCCGTACGCCACCACCTCGCCGCCCACGAGGTCGCCGCCGTCCTCGGCATGGAGCCCGCCGCGGCCCGCGAACTGCTCGCCTCCGCCGCCTGCGAGGTCGAGCGCACCCGCGCGGCCCTCGCCGTCGTCGAGACCGGCGACTGCCCGAGCGTCGCCCGCCTCACCGGCGACCACCAGCTCGTGCTCAGCACCGCCCTGCGCCGCGAACTCGTCCGGCATGTCGACGACTGTCCGCGCTGTCGCCGTACCGCCGAGCGCGCGGTGCCCGGCCACTGGCCCGGCGCCGCCGTCGCCCCCGCCGAACTGTCCGTCCTCCCGGCGCCCCGCGCGGCCCTGCACAGGGCGATGGCGCATCTCCCGCGCGCGCGGGGCGCCGCGCCCCGCTTCGACCGGCGCGGCTTCCCGATGGACCCCAAGGACCGCGCCGCCCGCCGGGACCGCCTCCGCGCGCGTGCCGTCACCACGACCGTCGTCGCCACCGTCGTCGCGGCCCCCGTGCTCGCCCTGTGGGCCGCCTACCGGGGCACACCGACCGGCGAGGGTCCCGACGGCCACTCCGCCAGCGCCGGCGAGGCACACGGCCCCGACTCGCTGGACGGTGAGGCGGCCACCGGCGGCTACGAGAACACCGGCAACGCGAGCACCAGGCCCGGCGGCCGCTTCGCCAAGGGCAACCAACCTGACGTCTCCGTGGAGGTCATCAGCGTCGCCGGCGCCGGCAAGAAGGGCGCCGGGCGCCTGGAGGTGGCGGCCGGCAACAGCGGCGACACCACGCTGATCACCCTCACCGCGACCGGCTCGGCGCCCGTGCGCTGGTCCGCGACCACGGGAGCCGCCTGGCTCTACCTCAGCCAGTCCTCGGGAACGCTCGAACCGGGCGAATCGTTGACGATCAAGGTGTACGTCGACCATCTGCGCGAGCCGTCCGGGCACTGGAGCGCGCGGGTGGCGATCTCACCGGCCGGCGCCGTCGTCTCCATCGAGGGCTACGGCACCGCCCCCAGCCCCTCCGACCCCGGACCGCCGGACCCCGGTCACGGCCACCACGGACCCGGCCACGGCACCCCCACCGCCCCGCCCCCGTCCGACCCCGGCCCGGACCCGACGACCCCGCCCTCCTCCGATCCCACGCCCACCGACCAGCCCTCCTCCCCCGACCCGGAGCCCACGCCCACGGACCCGGCCCCGACCGATCCGGCTGGCTCGACGCCACCGCCCTCCGAGGGCGGCGATCCGAGCCCGTCCACGTCGTAGACGGCGTCGTCCCAGTCCAGGCAAGGCCAGGCAAGGCCAGGCAAGGCCTGGCCAGGCCTGTCTTTAGTCCCCGTCCACGTCGTAGGGCGGTGTCGCCTGCCACTTCGCGTCGTTAGGACGGCGTCGCGCTCCTAGCCGACGAGGGGGTCCGCCGGATGCGGTGCCAGCAACGGCAGCTGCGAGGCCAGCCGCTCCTCGCACAGCTCGACCAGCCGGTCGTAGCCCGCCTTGCCCATCAGCTCGACCAGCTCCGGCCGGTAGGAGACGTACACCGGATCGCCCGCGCCGTGCGCCGAGGTCGCCGACGTGCACCACCAGTGCAGGTCGTGGCCGCCCGGACCCCAGCCGCGCCGGTCGTACTCACCGATCGACACCTGGAGCACCCGCGTGTCGTCGGGCCGGTCGATCCACTCGTACGTGCGCCGCACCGGCAGCTGCCAGCAGACGTCCGGCTTGGTCTCCAGCGGCTCGCGGCCCTCCCTCAGGGCGAGGATGTGCAGCGAACAGCCCGCGCCGCCCGCGAAACCGGGCCGGTTCTGGAAGATGCACGAACCCTGGAAGGGGCGCGTCTGCCGGTCGCCGTCCTCGTCCTCCGAGACCCAGCCGTGCGCCACCCCCTCGTCGTGGTGCTGCCAGATGTCCGGAGTGAGCCTGGCCACATGCCCGGCCACCCGCTTCTCGTCGTCCTCGTCGGAGAAGTGGGCACCCAAGGTGCAGCATCCGTCGTCCGCCCGGCCGGCCTGGATGCCCTGACAGCCGCTGCCGAAGACGCAGTTCCAGCGAGAGGTCAGCCATGTCAGATCGCAGCGGAAGACCTGCTCGTCGTCCGCCGGATCGGGGAACTCCACCCACGCGCGTGCGAAGTCGAGGCCCTTCTCGTCGCTTTCCAGGGCCTTCCTCGACTTCTTCGGTGCTTTCGCCTGCGAAGAACCCTGGGGCAATTTGGCCGTCTTGTCGCTCTTCGCCTTTTTCGTCTTTGGCACTCGTCCAGGGTAAGTCGCCCGAGGCCGGTCCAGGCACAGTGGCGGGGGCGGCTCCCGGGGCAGCTCACGGCTCCGCGGGCAGTAGCGTTCCGTACATGAGACTCGGTGTCCTCGACGTGGGATCGAACACGGTGCATCTGCTGGTGGTGGACGCACACCCGGGGGCGTGCCCGCTGCCCGCGCACTCGCACAAGGCGGAGCTGCGCCTCGCCCAACTCCTCGACGACGGCGGGGCGATAGGCCCCGAAGGGGTCGACAAGCTCGTCGGGGTCATCCAGGAGGTGCTCCAAGCTGCCGAGGACAAGGGCGTCGAGGACCTGCTGCCGTTCGCGACCTCCGCCGTGCGCGAGGCCAGCAACGCCGACGACGTCCTCGCGCGCGTGCAGGCCGAGACCGGCGTCGACCTCCAGGTCCTCGCCGGCGCCGAGGAGGCCCGGCTCACCTTCCTCGCCGCCCGCCGCTGGTTCGGCTGGTCGGCCGGGAAACTGCTGGTCCTGGACATCGGCGGCGGTTCCCTGGAGATCGCGTACGGCATGGACGAGGAACCGGACGCGGCGGTGTCGCTGCCGCTCGGCGCGGGGCGCCTCACCGCGGGCTGGCTCCCCGGGGACCCCCCGGATCCCGAGGCGATACGGACCCTGCGGCGTCATGTCCGCGCCCAGATCGCCCGCACGGTGGGCGAGTTCGCCCGCTTCGGCACTCCCGACCACGTGGTCGCCACGTCCAAGACGTTCAAGCAGCTCGCCCGCCTCGCCGGCGCCGCCCGTTCCACCGAGGGCCTGCACGTCCAGCGCGAGCTCAAGCGCGAGTCCCTGGAGGCCTGGGTCCCCCGGCTCGCGGGCATGACCACCGCCCAGCGCGCCGAACTCCCCGGCGTCTCCGAGGGCCGCGCCAACCAGCTCCTGGCGGGCGCCCTGGTGGCGGAGGGCGCGATGGACCTGTTCGGTGTGGAGAGCGTGGAGATCTGCCCATGGGCGCTGCGGGAGGGCGTGATCCTGCGGCGGCTGGATCACATGGGGTCGGTGTAGGGGTGGGTCGGGGTGGGTCGGGTCATGTGCGGGACCGTGTGGGGGTGGGTCGGGTCATGTGCGGGACCGTGTAGGGGTGGGTTGGCTCATGGACGGGTGCCTGTAGTGCCGCGTCGGGTCATGGACGGGCCCCTGTAGTGCCGCGTCGGGTTACGCGCGGGTCGGTGCGGTCGTGTGCCGGTTGGCATGGGTGGGCGGAGCGTTCCGTGAGGGGCGCGCGGAACCGCGTGATCGCCCCGTACCACCCGCACCCGCCGTGGCGAACACCACAACGGCGAAGAGGGACCCCGCACCCACCCAGGCGCACCCCGTAATCTGTCCCCCATGGCAGAGCCAGTCGTGCGCATCCCGGATGCGAAGGTCGCCCTGTCGACGGCCTCCGTCTACCCGGAGTCGACGGCGACGGCCTTCGAGATCGCCGCGCGCCTCGGGTACGACGGCGTCGAGGTCATGGTGTGGACCGACCCCGTCAGCCAGGACATCGAGGCGCTGCGCAGACTCAGCGACTACCACGGCATCCCGATCCTCGCCGTGCACGCTCCCTGCCTGCTCATCACCCAGCGCGTGTGGTCCACCGACCCCTGGACCAAGCTCCAGCGCGCCCGGGCGGCCGCCGAGAAGCTCGGCGCGTCGACGGTCGTCGTGCACCCGCCGTTCCGCTGGCAGCGCCAGTACGCCCGCGACTTCGTCAGCGGGATCTGGCGCATGGCGAACGAGACGGACGTACGGTTCGCCGTCGAGAACATGTACCCCTGGCGCTACCGCGACCGCGAGATGCTCGCCTACGCGCCCGACTGGGACGTCACGAAGGACGACTACCGGCACTTCACGATCGATCTCAGCCACACCGCGACGGCCCGCTCGGACGCGATCCAGATGGTCGACCGCATGGGAGACCGGCTCGGCCACGTCCACCTCGCCGACGGCAGGGGGTCGGCGAAGGACGAGCACCTCGTTCCCGGCCGCGGCACCCAGCCCTGCGCGGAACTGCTGGAGCGGCTGGCCCTGACCGGGTTCGACGGCCATGTCGTCATCGAGGTCAACACCCGCCGCGCCATGTCCGGCGCCGAACGCGAGGCCGACCTGGCCGAGGCCCTCGCCTTCACCCGCCTGCACCTGGCCTCGGCGGCGAAGGTGACCCGGCGATGAGAGGGCCTGGAGAAGGCGTGGCCGGAGACGGCGTGCCTGGAGGCGGCGTGCCTGGAGGAGGCGTGTCCGGAGAAGGCGGGCCCGCGGCAGGCCTGCCCGGAGAACGCGTCCCGGTGTTGAGCATGCCTGGCAGAGGCTCCCGGCCGTGAGCGACGTCACCGCGCGGAAGCGGGGCCGCCCCCCTCGTACGGAATCGGCCGGCACCCGCGACCGCATCCTGACCGCGGCCCGCGAGGAGTTCTCCGAGCGGGGTTACGACAAGGCGTCCGTGCGCGGCATCGCCAAGGCGGCCGGGGTGGACCCGGCTCTGGTCCACCATTACTTCGGCACCAAGGAACAGGTCTTCGAAGCGGCGATCACGGTCGCCTTCGCGCCCGCGCTGAGCGCGCCGGACGCGGTCGCCGACGGTCCCATGGACACCGTCGGCGAGCGTCTGACCCGCTTCGTCCTCGGCATCTGGGAGAACCCGGCCACCCGTACGCCGCTCCTCGCGATCGTCCGCTCGGCGGTGAACAACGAGACGGCGGCCGCCGTCTTCCGCCGCCTGGTCGCCTCCCAGCTGATGCGCCGGATCGCCGTCCAGCTGGACCTGCCGGACGCGGAGCTGCGCGCCGAGCTGGCGGCGGCGCAGCTGGTGGGGACGGCGATGCTCCGGTACGTGATCAAGGTGGAGCCGCTGGCGTCGGTGGACGTGGAGCAGATCATCGCGCGGCTGGCGCCGGTGGTGCAGGGGCACCTGACCGGGCCCTGACCCGGCCACCGGCCCTCACTGTCACCGGGCCCTCACTCGGTGACCGGGACCGCCCCCAGAACGCCGACCGGCGAGCGGGCGGTCACCGGGACCGCCCCCGGCCCGCCGACCGGCGAGCGGTCCGGCCTGCGACAGATTGAGACAGGTATCCCGCATTGCGGACGATGTGTCCGCCACCTGGATGACCGGCGTACGCTCGATACCAGTCAGAAGTCTCTGATCGCAGTCTTGAGATCTCTGGGGATCCGCCAGAGATCACAGTCTTGAAGGAGCGAGCGACGATGCCCGAGCTGAGGTCCCGCACAGTCACCCACGGCCGCAACATGGCGGGCGCACGCGCCCTTATGCGCGCCTCCGGTGTACCCGGTGCGGACATCGGCCGCAAGCCGATCATCGCGGTCGCCAACAGCTTCACCGAGTTCGTGCCGGGTCACACCCACCTCCAGCCGGTCGGCCGCATCGTGAGCGAGGCCATCACCGCCGCCGGAGGCATCCCGCGCGAGTTCAACACGATCGCCGTCGACGACGGCATCGCGATGGGCCACGGCGGCATGCTGTACAGCCTCCCGTCCCGCGACCTGATCGCGGACTCGGTCGAGTACATGGTCGAGGCCCACTGCGCCGACGCCCTGGTCTGCATCTCGAACTGCGACAAGATCACGCCCGGCATGCTGATGGCGGCCCTGCGCCTGAACATCCCGGCGGTCTTCGTCTCCGGCGGCCCGATGGAGTCCGGCCGCGCCACGCTCGTCGACGGCACGGTCCGCACGCTCGACCTGGTCGACGCGATCTCCGACGCCGTGAACGACAAGATCTCGGACGAGGACATCCTCCGTATCGAGGAGAACGCCTGTCCGACCTGCGGCAGCTGTTCCGGCATGTTCACCGCCAACTCGATGAACTGCCTGACCGAGGCCATCGGCCTCTCCCTGCCCGGCAACGGCTCGGTCCTCGCCACGCACACGGCCCGCAAGCAGCTGTACGTCGACGCCGCCCGCACGGTCATGGACATCACCCGGCGCTACTACGAGCAGGACGACGAGACGGTCCTGCCCCGCAACGTCGCCACCTTCGCCGCCTTCGAGAACGCCATGGCCCTGGACATCGCGATGGGCGGCTCGACGAACACGATCCTGCACCTGCTGGCCGCGGCCCAGGAGGCGGGCGTCCCGTTCGGCCTGGAGGAGATCAACGACGTCTCGCGCCGCGTGCCCTGCCTCGCCAAGGTCGCCCCGAACGTCGCCAAGGACCGTACGTACTACATGGAGGACGTGCACCGCGCCGGCGGCATCCCCGCCCTCCTCGGCGAGCTGCACCGCGCCGGTCTGCTGAACGAGGACGTGCACTCCGTCCACAGCCCGTCCCTCGCGGACTGGCTGAAGACGTGGGACGTCCGCGGCGGCTCCCCGTCGCCCGAGGCGGTCGAGCTGTGGCACGCGGCCCCCGGCTGCGTGCGCTCGGCGGAGGCCTTCTCCCAGTCCGAGCGCTGGGAGGCCCTGGACGACGACGCCGAGGGCGGCTGCATCCGCAGCGCCGAGCACGCGTACTCCAAGGACGGCGGCCTGGCCGTCCTCAAGGGCAACCTGGCGGTCGACGGCTGCGTGGTGAAGACGGCCGGTGTCGACGAGTCCATCTGGACCTTCGAGGGTCCGGCGGTCGTCTGCGAGTCGCAGGAGCAGGCCGTCGAGAAGATCCTCAACAAGCAGATCACGGACGGCGATGTCGTCGTCATCCGCTACGAGGGCCCCAGGGGCGGCCCCGGCATGCAGGAGATGCTCTACCCGACGTCCTTCCTCAAGGGCCGCGGGCTCGGCAAGACCTGCGCCCTGATCACGGACGGCCGTTTCTCCGGCGGCACGTCGGGCCTGTCCATCGGCCACGCGTCCCCCGAGGCGGCCTCCGGCGGCACCATCGCCCTCGTCGAGGACGGCGACCGCATCCGCATCGACATCCCGAACCGCACGATCGACCTGCTGGTGGACGAGGCCGAACTCGCCCGCCGCGACCAGGCCCTGAACGGCGTCTACGCACCGAAGAACCGCGAGCGCAAGGTGTCGGCGGCACTGCGCGCCTACGCGGCGATGGCCACCAGCGCGGACAAGGGCGCGGTCCGCGACGTGAGCAGGCTGGGCTGAGGTTGGCAGGCAGGCAGGCTGGCTGGCAGGCTCGGGGCTGACGTGAGCGAGCGGGACTGAGGCCGGCAGGCCCGGCCGAAGGTTCATGAGAGGGGCCGTCTCTCGGAGGCGGCCTCTTCTTTCGTCGCCGCCCCACCGGGTGCTGCCGCCCCACCGGGTGTTGCCGCCCCACGGGGTGCTGCCGCCACCGGGTGCCGCCGTCGCTCTACCAGCCCGACGGATCGCGTCCGTCGACGGCGAAGACGGTGCCGTCGGGGGCGCTGGCATAGACGCGGTTGTTCGTGAGGATGGGTTCGGGCAGAGCGGCCGCGATCGCCTCCGAGTTCGTGCCGAGCCGCGGAGGCGTCTGCCCGAGGAGCTTGCCGTCGCGGGCGTCCACGGCGAGCAGTCGCCCATCAGGGGCCGTGACGTACACATGCCGCCCGTCGGTGACCGGAGCGGAGCTCCGAGACACAGCTGTCTCCAGGGTCCACCGCTGCTGCTGGGCGGCCATGTCGACGGCCACCAGCGATCCACCGGTACCCGTGAGGTAGACGACGTCCCCGTGCACGGTGGCGTGCGGCTGCTCCAGGGAGACGGGCAGCCGCACCCGCCGGGACGCCCCGCTGCCCGGGGTGTAACGGACAACGGCCTCCGCGGCTCCGTAGACCGCGTCGACGGCAGTGAAGAACACCGACCCGTCCGCGGCGCCGACGGGCTTCAGCGCCCCTTGCAGCCGTGCGTCCCACCGCACGTCACCCGTGCCCGGGTCCACGGCGGTGACCCGCGTGCTCGACCCGCCCGCCGAGACGCTCGCCGTGTACGCCAGCGTGTCTGCGGCGAAGGAGGTGAAGTACGGCGCCTTGTGCCCCGGTATCCGGCGGCTCCACTTCGTGTCGCCCGAAGCGCCGTCCATCCCGGTGACCGTGCCGTCCGCACCAGTGAGCAGCAGCATGCCCCCGGCGGTCTCCAGCCCGGTGTACACGGGCACGCGCTGCTGCCAACGCGAGGCGCCCGAGGCGGGATCGAGCGCCTCCAGGCGACGCCCTTGACCCAGCGAGGACTGCACCAGGCCGCCCGCCACGACCGGTGGTTCGGCTCTCTGCGTCTCGGCGACGGAGCGCCGCCACACCAGCTGACCGTCGGACGGATCGAGGGCGAAGACCAGCCCGGTCCGGGCGCAGAGCAACCTGCCCGAACCGTACGAACACTGGGGTGTGCCCGGCGCGGACGTCGGTGTCACCGCCCACGCGCCGAACCCGGCCGACGTGGTCCGCGGCGTACTGCTCTTCGGCGCCGCTGCCTCACCGGTGAACAGGTGCACCGCGAGCAACGCGACGACCGAAGCCAGACCGATGGCGCCGACCCCGAGCACCGTTCTCCTGCGCGAACGTGCCTTGGGACGCGCTGCAGGCATCTCGGGCTGTCCAGGCTCATCCGTACGGGACTCCCACTCCGTACGGGACTCCCACTCCGTACGGGACTCCCTCGGGGACGTGTCGTCCGTCCGCTGCCCCGGTATGAACACCTGCGTGTCGTACGAGGCCGCCACCGACCGCAGTTCCCGCATCAACTCGTCCGGCGTGGGCCGGTCCTCCGGCTCCTTGGCCAGACACCGCAGCACGAGCGGAGCGAGATTCTCCGGTACGCCGGTCAGGTCCGGCTCGTCGTGCACGACCTGGTAGGCGACGACGTACGGACTGTCCGAGTCGAACGGCCCACGCCCCGTGGCCGCGTGGACCATCACGGACCCCAGCGCGAAGAGGTCGGCGGCGGGGCCCACCTCCCGCGGCCGCCGGAACTGCTCGGGCGCCATGAACGGCGGAGTCCCGATCAACTTCCCCGTCTCGGTCCGCAGTTCGCTGTCTTTCGGCCGGGAGATGCCGAAGTCGATGACCTTGGGCCCGTCCTCGGCGAGCAGCACGTTGCTCGGCTTCAGATCCCGGTGCACGACCCCCACCCGGTGGATGTCGCGCAGCGCCTCGGCCAGCCCGGCCATCAGGCGGCGCAACTGGTCGGGGCTCATGGCCCCGTTCCGCTTCACATGGTCGGACAGGGTCGGCCCGGGAATGAACAGCGTGGCCATCCAGGGCCGTTCGGCCTCCGAGTCGGCGTCCACGACGGACGCGGTGAAGGCACCGCTGACCTTCCGCGCGGCAGCCACCTCCTGCCGGAACCGCCCCCTGAACTCGGGGTCCTTGGCGAACCGGGCGTGTACGACCTTCACCGCGAGCTTCATCCCCGAGGTGCTCCGCGCCAGGTGCACGACGCCCATTCCCCCGGAGCCCAGACATGCTTCGAGACGGTAGTGACCGGCGTATTCGGGAAGTTCCGCTTCCGCTCCCGCCCCGGCGTTGCGCTGTGGCGCCATGGGACCACCCCCGTGCTGTTCGTCCGCGCGCGCGACGCACGGAGCCTAGTCGATGACTCGTACGGGACAGAGGCGGCTTGCTAGCCTCCGTGTGCGAGTTGCGCACATGTGTTTCATCGCGTGATTCAGGGGAATCAACGGGACCCCATGGCAGCCATGGGGTGCAACGGGGGAGGTCTCTCATGTCAGTTGACCGTGTCGAAGAGGTACAAGCAGCACAAGAAGTGCAAGCAGCGCAAGAAGCGCAAGCAGCGCAAGCGCAAGAGGTGCACGAGGTGGAGGGCATGGAGGGCAGCGGTGTGGCGGAAGCCGTCACCACGGCGGCCACTGCTGTGCGCTACTACTCGGTCGCGCCGGGCGTCCGGCTCAACGTCCGCAGCGGCCCGGGTACCGGCTACACCATCGTCCGTGTCCTGCCCGAGGGGGCGCAGGTCCCGATCTTCTGCCAGACGCCGGGCACCACGGTGTCGGGTCCGTACGGCACGTCGAACATCTGGGACAACATCGACGACGGCGAGTTCGTTTCGGACTCCTATCTGAACACGGGCAGCGACGGCTACGTCCGCCCCCGCTGTTCGTTCTGATCCGCCCCACCGGAGCCCGCGGACTCACCGGAGTCTGCGGGCTGACCGGCGCCTGCGGACCGACCCGGAGCCTGCCGGCCGACCGGGGTCCGCAATCCCATCGAAGCCCGCAGGCTAGCCCGCAGGCCGACCGGAGCCTGCCGGCCGACCGCAGCCCGCAGGCCGACCGAAGCGCACAGGCCGACCGCAGCCCGCAGCCCGACCGCAGCCATAATCGACGCGTGAGCGACGAAACCGGCAACACCCAGGAAACCCCCGAGGGCCCCACCGCCCCCCGCCCCGAACCCCTCCGCCTCTTCGGCACCACCTGGGTGAACCACGACAACGGCTACACCCCCCGCCGCATCGCGGCCTCCCTCGGCTCCCTGGCCGCCGCAGCCGTCTCCTGCCTGGTCCTCCGCTTCGCCTACGAGGGCCTCCGGATCGCCGACACCGGCAGTTTCGTGAACGTCCTGGTCGTCGCGATGTTCGCTGTCTGCAGCGCCCTCGCCTTCCGCCACACCTGGGACGGTTTCGGCACCCGCCCCGACCCCGACCGCCAGGCCTCCCTCCGCGGCCTGCTGGCCGTCGGCTTCGTCGGCTCGCTCCTCGCCTACTTCTTCCGTTCCCTCGCCGAGGCCCCCGGCGAGAAACTCCACCGCGAGGAGTACGAGGCGGCCCTCAAGCACCACCAGAAGCGCACGTCGCGCCGCACCGGCAACCCGTCGAAGAAGCGCCGCCGCGGATAGGTCCCGCCTCTCTCACCCAAAACTCACCCCACTGCGCACCCACCCCGCCACCATGGCCCTATGACGGCCTCCTCCCGCACCACCCGCGCCCACTCCTTCAACGCCGCCGCAGCCCAGTACGCCGCCAGCCGTCCCTCCTACCCACCCGGCCTCTTCGACGCGATCGAGGACCTCGCCGACCGCCCCCTCACCCGCGCCCGTGTCGCGGACATCGGCGCCGGCACCGGCATAGCGACCGCCCTCCTGGAAGCCCGCGGCGCGGACGTGATCGCCGTCGAACCCGGCGACGGCATGGCGGCCCAGTTCCGCCGCGCCCACCCCGGCATCCCGATCATCAGAGGCAACGGCAACGCCCTCCCCCTGACCACCGCCTCCGTCGACTTCGTCACCTACGCGCAGGCCTGGCACTGGACCGACCCCGCCCAGGCGCTCCCGGAGGCCCTCCGTGTCCTGCGCCCGGGCGGCGCACTCGCCCTGTGGTGGAACACGGACGCCCTCGACGTGCCATGGATCTCCGAGGCCGCCGACCGTATCGGCCGCCACTTCGGCGTGGACATCTCCGCCGAGAAGCGCAACGTCAACGCCCGCGCCGTGGACCCCGCCGGCGGCCTCGACTTCGCCCGCCGCGAGGTCCGCTGGAGCCGACGCGTCCCGGTCGACACCCACCTCGCCAACCTCGGCAGCCACTCGCTCTTCCTGGTCCACGGCCAGGAAGAGAGCGCCGCCTTCCTCGCCGAGGAGCGAGGGCACCTGCTCGAGACCTTCCCGGACGGAATCGTCGAAGAGGTCTACGACGTCATCCTGCTCCTCGCCACCACCCGCTGACCCACATCGGCACCGGCCCCTACGCCACCCTCACCTCACCCCTCACCTCACCCCTCACCTCACCCCTTGCCCGGCACCGCCGCCCGGCCCGCGCCGGCCCTGATCCGTGCCATCCGCCGCGCGGCGACGCCACCTGCCCACGCCCCGCTCCACCGCCAGGCAGACCCCACACCCCCGACTCCGGTCCCCCCCACCGGCCATGGCCCATACCCGTGCCCGTGCCCTCCCCATGACCCATGCCCGTGCCACCGGCCACCGGCCACCGTCCACCGTCCACCGGGAGATGCGCGGGCCACCCCACCCGCAGGGGTCACGACTCACGCCCGCACTCGGCCTGTGCCTCCCCAACCCGTCGCCGTAAAAGGCGAGGCGAGTCGACCACGCAGCCGCCCCCGAACGCCCACCCCGCTTGACGACCCCCACTCACCGGAGCATTATTCATCGCATGATGAATTACACGCCCGGCCCACCCGGCGACGGACCAACCCAGGCGACAGGCACCCCCGACGCCGTCGACGCTCGCGTGGCCCCCGCCCCCACCCCCGCTCCCGCCGTCCGCGCCGAGGGCCTCACCGTGGTCCGCGGCCCCCGCACAGTCCTGCGCGGCCTCGACTTCACCGTGCCGCGCGGCCAGATCACCGGCCTGCTCGGCCCGTCGGGATGCGGCAAGTCGACCTTGATGCGCGCGATCGTCGGCACCCAGGCCAAGGTCACCGGCACCCTGGATGTCCTCGGCAGCCCCGCCGGCCACCCCACCCTCCGCACCCGCATCGGCTACGTCACCCAAGCTCCCTCCGTCTACGTCGACCTGACCGTCCGTCAGAATCTCGACTACTTCGCCGCGATCCTCGACCCGGGCCGCACGGCCACGGACCGCCGCCACGAGCACGTCACCCGGGCCATCACCGACGTCGACCTGACCACCCACGCCGACGCCCTCGCCGGCAACCTCTCCGGCGGCCAGCGCAGCCGCGTCTCCCTGGCCGTCGCCCTCCTCGGCACCCCCGAGCTCCTCGTCCTCGACGAACCGACCGTCGGCCTGGACCCGGTCCTCCGCCGCGACCTGTGGCACCTCTTCCACGAGATCGCGGCCTCCCGCGGCGCCACCCTCCTGATCTCCTCCCACGTCATGGACGAGGCCGAGCGCTGCCACCGCCTCCTCCTCATGCGCGAGGGCGAGATCCTCGCCGACGACACCCCGGACGCCCTGCGCACCCGCACCCGTTCCGAGACGGTGGAGGCGGCCTTCCTGCACCTGGTCGACGAGGCCGTCGCAGCCGGCCGCACCAAGGAGAGCGCACGATGAGCACCCGTACGAACCTCAGCGTGAACAGGGGCACGAGCCCGTCGGACACGACGGTGACGCCCGCCCCGCCCCGCGCCCTGAGCGTCTCCCGCACCACCGCCACCGCGGTCCGCGTCCTGCGCCAGCTCACTCACGACCCACGCACCATCGCGATGATGATCCTGATCCCCTGCGTGATGCTCTTCCTGCTGCGTTACGTCTTCGACGGCAGCCAGCGCACCTTCGACAGCATCGGCGCCTCCCTGCTCGGGATCTTCCCCCTGATCACGATGTTCCTGGTCACCTCCATCGCCACCCTGCGCGAACGCACCTCCGGCACCCTCGAGCGCCTGCTCGCCATGCCCCTCGGCAAGGGCGACCTCATCGCCGGCTACGCGCTCGCCTTCGGCGCCCTCGCGATCATCCAGTCCGCGCTCGCCACCGGACTGGCGGTCTGGTTCCTCGACCTGGACGTCACCGGCAGCCCTTGGCTCCTCCTCCTGGTGGCCCTCCTCGACGCCCTCCTCGGCACGGCCCTGGGCCTCTTCGTGTCGGCCTTCGCCGCCTCGGAGTTCCAGGCGGTCCAGTTCATGCCGGCGGTGATCTTCCCCCAGCTCCTCCTCTGCGGCCTCTTCACCCCGCGCGACGCCATGCACCCGGTCCTGGAGGCCATCTCCGACGTCCTCCCCATGTCCTACGCGGTCGACGGCATGAACGAGGTCCTCACCCACACCGACATGACAGCCGACTTCGTACGCGACGCCCTGATCGTCGCCGGGTGCGCCCTCCTGGTGCTGTGCCTCGGCGCGGCCACTCTCCGCCGCCGCACCGCATGACCCACCCGGCGACGGACACCCGGCAACCGACGTCCCGCCCACCGGACACCCGAGCCGCCCGCCCGCCCCCGGTGCGAGGATGAACCCGGACGACGCACCCCCCGGAGGGCACCCCAGCCATGACCCAGAAAGTCGCAGTCCTCGGCACCGGCAAGATCGGCGAAGCCCTGCTCAGCGGAATGATCCGCGCCGGCTGGGCCCCGGCCGACCTGCTGGTCACCGCCCGCCGCCCCGAGCGGGCCGAAGAACTCCGCACCCGCTACGGAGTCACCCCGGTCACCAACCAGGAAGCCGCCAAGACCGCCGACACCCTGATCCTCACGGTCAAGCCGCAGGACATGGGCACCCTCCTCGACGAGCTCGCCCCGCACGTCCCCGCCGACCGCCTGATCATCAGCGGCGCGGCCGGTATCCCCACCTCCTTCTTCGAGGAGCGCCTCGCCGCCGGCACCCCGGTCGTCCGCGTCATGACGAACACGCCCGCCCTGGTCGACGAGGCCATGTCCGTCATCTCCGCCGGCACCCACGCCACGGCCGGCCACCTCGCCCACGCCGAGGAGATCTTCGGTGCCGTCGGCAAGACACTCCGCGTCCCCGAGTCCCAGCAGGACGCCTGCACCGCCCTCTCCGGCTCCGGTCCGGCGTACTTCTACTACCTGGTCGAAGCCATGACGGACGCCGGCATCCTCCTCGGCCTGCCCCGCGACAAGGCCCACGACCTGATCGTCCAGTCCGCGATCGGTGCCGCCACCATGCTCCGCGACAGCGGCGAACACCCGGTCAAGCTCCGCGAGAACGTCACCTCCCCCGCGGGCACGACCATCAGCGCCATCCGCGAACTGGAGAACCACGGCGTACGAGCCGCCCTCATCGCCGCCCTCGAAGCCGCCCGCGACCGCAGCCGCGAACTGGCCTCCGGCAACAACAGCTGACGACCCGCTGCCCGCTGCCCCCTGCCTCAGGGGGCAGCGGCACGCCACCCGCCTACCGAGCCGCACTCACCGCGCTGTCGGGCACCGCCGGCAGCAACCCGATCGCGCGATAAGCGGTATCCACGGTCGGCCGGGCCATCGCCCGCGCCCTCTCCGCGCCATCCCGCAGCACCCCCTCCACAAAGCCAGGATCCGCGCACAGTTCCCTGTGCCTGTCCTGCACAGGCCTCAGAACCTCGACCACCGCCTCCGCGGTGTCCTTCTTCAAAGAGCCGTACGACTCATATACGCCGCTCAGCGCCGAGGGGTTCCCACCCGTGCACGCCGCGAGGATCTCCAGCAGATTCGCCAGCCCCGGCCGCCGCTCCCGGTCGTACACGACCTCGCGCCCGCTGTCGGTCACCGCGCGCATGACCTTCTTCCGCACCACGTCCGGCTCGTCGAGCAGATAGACGATCCCCGGCCCGGCGTCGTCGCTCTTCCCCATCTTCGACGTCGGCTCCTGCAGGTTCATCACCCGAGCCGCCACTTCCGGACGCGTGGCCCGAGGCACCACGAACGTGTGCCCGTACCGCTGGTTGAACCGCACCGCCAGATCCCGCGCCAGCTCCACATGCTGCGTCTGATCGTCCCCGACCGGCACCTCGTCGGTCCCGTACGCCAGGATGTCCGCCGCCATCAGCACGGGGTACGTCAGCAGCGACAGCCGCACGCTCCCGCCCCGCTCCCGCTCCCGCGCGGCCTTCTCCTTGTACTGGATCATCCGCCGCATCTCGCCGTCCGTGGCCACGCACTCCAGCACGTACGACAGCCGCGCGTGCTCATCCACATGACTCTGTACGAACACGGTGCACAGCTCCGGATCCAGCCCTGCCGCCAACAGCAGCGTCGCCGCCTGCCGGCTCAGCCGCCGCACCCGAGCCGGATCGTGGTCGACGGTCAGCGCGTGCAGATCGACGACGCAGAACAGAGCGTCGGCCCGGTGCTGGTCGGCGGTGGCCCACCGCCGCATGGCTCCCAGGTAGTTCCCCAGCGTCAGATGCCCGGTCGGCTTGATCCCGCTGAATACCCGCGTCATCTCTCCCTCTCCTCCAGGTCGGGCCCGCCGCCCTCACCGGCCGGCTGCCCCCCGGAGTACGGGAGGGAGACACAGAAACGGCCGCCGAGGGCGGCGGCCGTTGTCTGCATACGTGAGCACGGCCGCCGTCAGGCGGCCCACCACTGCTGGATGCACGTACGCGTCGTCATGCAGGTCAGGCTACGCCTCCTGGGCACTGCCGGCACCGGAGTTGACACACCCCGAGCCGGTACGTAGTGTTCTCCGAGTTGTCCGACGTGAGCGCCGACCCCGGTCGGTCCCCGGACAGCCATCCCGCAGGGCCAACCAATACTCGACGATCAGTCGTTCTGCCGTCGTGTCTTTGGCGTGGATATTTGCGGAATGAGGAATCCACGTTCGAAAGAACGCGGCCCCCGATTAGCGTCGGGAGCGGGGAACCCGCTAAAGTCTCACTCGTCGGAACGGCCCAACAGCCGGGAAGACAACCCCCTCCGACGGGGAATCGGACCCGAAAGGATCTGATAGAGTCGGACTCGCCGGAAAGGGAAACGCGGAAGCGGGAACCTGGAAAGCACCGAGGAAATCGGATCGGAAAAGGATCTGATAGAGTCGGAAACGCAAGACCGAAGGGAAGCGCCCGGAGGAAAGCCCGAGAGGGTGAGTACAAAGGAAGCGTCCGTTCCTTGAGAACTCAACAGCGTGCCAAAAGTCAACGCCAGATATGTTGATACCCCGTCTCCGGTCGTCATGGCCGGGGCGTGGTTCCTTTGAAGAATACACAGCGAGGACGCTGTGAACGGCCGGGCTTATTCCGCCTGGCTGTTCCGCTCTCGTG